>CAYSMV010000356.1:0-7069 GCA_964432245.1 uncultured Desulfobacterales bacterium | reverse complement strand
AACCGGCGGTATGATACAGATATTCCAGCACCCTTACCACGGTCGTCCCCACGGGCACGATCCTGCCCCCCGAAGATTCAGCCTTCTTAACGGCCGCGGCGGTGCTCTGAGAAACACAAAATCGCTCCCGGTGCATGCGGTGATCCCGGATATCCTGGACGCGCACCGGCATGAAGGTGCCGGGGCCGACATGCAGTGTCAGGGGGGCGATGGTGACGCCCTTGTTCTTTAATTTTTCAATCAGTTCCAGGGTAAAATGCAACCCGGCCGTGGGAGCGGCCACGGCCCCTTTTTCAACGGCATAGACGGTCTGATAACAGGCTTCATCGTCACAGGGCGGGTTCCGGTCATCCCGGTGAATATAAGGCGGCAGCGGCACCCGGCCTTTCTGGAATAAAAACGCGTCGAACTCAACATCACCGGCAAAACAAATCCGGTAAAAACCGGCTTCTCCCTCCACGACCTCCGCCCGCCACACGCCTTCAAAGACAAGCGGCGTTCCCGGCAAAAGCCGCTTCGAGGACTTCACCAGGCATTGGCAAACGGTTCCGTCCGCCTCTTTTACACCCGGATAATCAAGAATCAGCGCCTCAACAACGCCGCCGGTCTCCTTTTTCCCGATGATCCTGGCCGGTACCACTTCGGTATTATTAATGACCACCACATCCTCCGGGGTCAAAAAACTACACAATTCGTGGAACCGGTGATGAGATATCCCGCCCGTGCCCCGGTCCAGCCGCAACAGTCGGCTGGCATCCTTTTGCCCGGCCGGATATTGAGCCACAAGCTTCCGCGGCAGGTCATATTCATAATCGTTAATAGAAAACACTATTGTCCAGAATAAACTTTTTAGAATTCTCGCGAAAACTTATTTCATAAAACACCCGGCTTATTGATGGCCAAGATAGACCAGGCACAGGCCCAGAGTCATCAAAACCAGCCCGAACACCCGTAATACCACCGGCTTTGTTTCCATCATCTGCTCCAGCCAGATTTTTATTTTTTCAGGAAAAGCGAAGTACGGCAGCCCTTCGATAATCATCACCATGCCGATGACACACAAAAAAAATTTCATAAACCACCCCGACGATTCTTCTCTCTATAACGTCTACCGGCCGCGGCTTGCAGGCGTACCTGAAAAACAATATATACCTTGCGTTATCGGATTTTGTCAAAGCCAAACCCCCGGTAACAACGCCAAAAACATCTTGACTATTGGCCTTCCCTGATAGAGCATTAACTTGCTTAAAACCATTATAACCCTTATAAATATAAAAAAATATGGCCCGAAAAACGGATTTCGAAGCGGTTATCGGGCTGGAAGTTCATGCCCAGCTCAAGACCGATACAAAAATATTCTGCAATTGTTCCAATACCTTCGGTGCAACGCCCAACGCTCATACCTGTCCGGTCTGCACGGGCATGCCGGGCTCTTTGCCGGTGTTGAATAAAAAAGCCGTCTTTTTTGCCCTGAAAATGGCAGCGGCCACCGAATGTACCATCGCCGACGTCAGCCGGTTTGCCAGGAAAAACTATTTTTATCCGGATCTGCCCAAGGGATACCAGATCTCACAATATGAACTGCCCCTGGCGGAACACGGCCGGATCGTCATTGACACCCCGGCCGGAGAAAAAGAGATCCGGTTAACCCGCATCCACATGGAAGAGGACGCCGGCAAGCTGATCCATGACGACAGCCGGGGGGTTTCTTACGTGGATTTTAACCGCACCGGCACGCCCCTGATCGAAATCGTCAGCGAACCCGACCTGCGCTCCCCGGAAGAGGCGGGCGCTTATCTGCGGGAGTTAAGACTGATTCTGCGTTATCTGGAAATTTCCGACGGCAACATGGAAGAAGGCAGCTTCCGCTGCGATGCCAACGTCTCCGTCCGCCGCCGGAAAGACGCCTCGCTCGGCATCCGGACCGAGCTGAAAAACCTGAATTCCTTCAAGCACGTTGAACAGGCCCTGGCCTACGAAATTAAACGGCATATCAATATTATGCTTGAAAACGGCGAGGTAGTCCAGGAAACCAGGCTGTGGAACGCCGACAAAATGATCTCCCTGCCCATGAGAGGCAAAGAGGATGCTCACGATTACAGATATTTCCCCGATCCCGACCTGGTTCCGCTGGTCGTGGATAAAGCCTGGCAAAAAACGGTACGAGAAAATCTGCCCGAACTTCCCCGGGAAAAGCGCCGTCGGTTTATGACCGACTACGGCCTGACCGCGGCTGATTCGGAAGTGCTGACGTCGTCCGCGGCCCTGGCGAATTATTTCGAAGCCTGCGCCGCGGCGGCCAAAGACGCCCGGCACGCGGCCAACTGGGTAATGGTGGAAATGCTCGGACTGCTGCACGCACGGAATCAAACTATTGAAGACCCGCCTATTGCCGCAACACACCTGGGAGAACTGGTGCGGCTGATCACTGACGGCGTTATCAGCGGCAAAATCGCCAAGGCCGTTTTTGAAAAAATGGCCGCCACCGGCCTTCCTCCGGAATCCATCATACAACAGGAAGGACTGGTGCAGATGAACGACAAAAACCAGATCGCGGCGGTGGTGGAGGCGATTCTGGCTGAAAATCCGGAAGAGGTGGAAAAATACAAAAGCGGAAAAACCAAAATTATCGGATTCCTGGTGGGACAGGTGATGAAAAAAACCGGCGGCAAGGCCAATCCCCAGGCAGTTAACGCCCTGCTGGCCGAAAAGCTGAATGATAAAAAATAAAAACGGTAATTATCGCATGGAAACTAATTAAATCTTTTAAAAAATTATCGGGGGTGATTATGCTAACCAAACCAATGCGAATTGTCATGGGAATGCTGATTCTGCTTTACTGCTCAGGGACAGGCGCGACCGGTGCGCAGACCCCGGCCCTGGCTATTGTCCCCCTGAAAGTTAATGCCGAACAGGATATAACTTATCTTCCCCGGGGCGCGACGGAAATGCTGGCCTCCCGCATAGCGGCCGGGGCTGGCGTCACCGTTCTGGATACCGAGGCCGTGGAAGCCGCCGTAGCCAAACTCGGTAAGCCAATAAACCGCACCTCGGCCCGGGATCTCGGCAAGTCTCTGCGAGTCGATTATGTCCTGCTGGGCAGCATTACCAAGCTGGGCACCCACTTCAGTCTTGATATAACCGCCGTAAATATTACCGAAGAAAAATCACCCGATTATTTTTTCGGTCAGGCGGCCGATATAAATGAGGTCATCCCGGAGATAAACGTCATCGCGGGAAAAATTAACCAGGGCTTATTCTCCGCCCAGCCTGAACGGCCGGTCTCACCTCCCCCGGCCATTGTAACGCCGCCCCGGGAATCCGCGTCGGTTTACGCTCATCCCGAAGCCCTTCTCGACAAAAAAGAAGAAGCCAAGTCCATGCCTATGCCGACGGGCGCCGTCCTGCCGCCGACGCCGCCGGCCGCCGACAACAGACCGGTTTCTCCCTTTGTCTTCGCGCAGCAAGCGGGAAAAAAGCAGGATTTCTGGAAAAGCCAGAACCTTCCCATCGAAGCCCGCGGCCTGGCCATTGCCGATCTTGACGGCGACAAAAAAAATGAAGCGGTTATTATTTCATCCGACGCCCTTGATGTCAGGCGGATGGAAAGCGGCCGCTTTTACAAGGTGGCGGAATACCGGGCCACGCCTGGCGCGCAGTTCCTGACGGTCGACGCCGTGGATACGGACGGCGACGGCCGGGCGGAAATTTTCGTGACCTGCCTCAAGACCACCTCGGAAAGGCTCGGCTCATTTGTTCTTTCGCTTTCCGATAATAAGCTCAATATTATTTCCAAAGACCAGAACTGGTATTTCCGTTCCCTGGGAAACGACCAGATAATCGGCCAGAAAAGAGGCCTGTCCGACATCTTTATGCCCGGCATCTGGCGCCTTGAAAAAAACGGCCCCGATTATGTTGAACAGGAAAAAATCAACATTCCGGAACCGTTTTCCGTTTTCAGCTTTTGTTTCGGAGACGCGGACAACGACGGCAGCCCCGACCTGCTCTTAACGGATGACAACGACAAACTCAGGCTCTATGACAACAATCGCGAATTGTTGTGGAAAGGCGAAGAGAATGTCGGCGGCAGCGAAACCATCCTGACCGGCTCAAAAGAGACTAAAGACGACGTGATCGGGAACCAGGTCTATCTGCCTCAGCGGCTGATTGTTACAGACATGAATGCGGACGGACAAAATGAGGTCCTGACCATAAACAATAAAGCCCTGGGCGGCCGTATGTTTCAGCGCTTCCGTAAATACCGCCAGGCGTCTTTTGTCTGCCTGGCCTGGGACGGCCTGGGCCTGTCCGAGCTGTGGCATACCAATCCCGTCTCCGGTTACGCCAGCGACTTTGCCCTGGCGGATATCGACAATGACGGAAAGGACGAACTGGTGGCGTTGATCGTCAGCTCCCGGAAAGTAATTATTTCCAAGCCGAAATCCGCCCTGATCTTTTATGACATGGAAATCAGCCAGGAATAAAAATCGAGAGACTGCTTGTGAAAAACGCTTGACTTTACCTGTCGCCCCAAGCTATTTGTCTGAATATTTTGTAAACAGGGTGGCCTTTAGCAAAGTCCGCCAATCCTTGCTTTGAAGATTATTTTCAAGGCTTTATCAACCACAAGGAGATGATGTATGAGACATTACGAAACTGTTGTTATTGCAGACCCGGACATTCCCGCCGACGCCCAGAACAATCTTTTCGAAAAAGTCAGAACCCTTATCAGTGATAATGCCGGTGAACTGATCGATTTTGACGACTGGGGCAGTAAACGTCTGGCCTATGAAATCCGCAAAAAACAGCGGGGATATTATGTCCGGCTGGACTACTGCGGCAACGGGAACACGGTCGGCAGCCTGGAAAACGCATTCCGGATCGACGAACGGGTTTTGAAATTCATGACGATCCTGCTGAGCAAAGAGGCTGACCCCGAAAAACTGAAAGCCGCCCTGGAGGCCAGCCGGCAACAGAAGGAAAACCAGGAAAAGGCCGGTGACGAAGACCCCGGCAAACCTGCCGAACCGGAACAGGCTGAAAGTATTGATGATACCGACTCGGAAGGGCCTGAAGACGACAAGCCCGGCGATAAGGACGATACGCCAGAGGCATAAATGCTTTTTTAACGAGTATCCATCCATATTATTGCAGGAGAAACCATGAGAAAAAAAATATTTCACAGGCGCAAATACTGCCGCTTCTGCGCGGACAGCAGCCTTGTTATAAATTACAAAAACCCCAAAGCGCTGAAGAGTTTTCTGACGGAACGCGGTAAAATTATTCCCAGGCGCATATCAGGGACATGCGCCAAGCACCAGCGGTACCTGGCCCGGGAAATCAAACGGGCGCGAACCATAGCGCTGCTGCCCTATGTCGGCAATCCCAACGGTTAATGTCAGCCGTTTTTCCACCATCCTGGCCGACCGCGCATAAAAGGAGGTTTCGACCGGTGCCCCAGACAGCGTTCAAGGGTATGCCCAGAGACATCATCAGCGGGGTGGTGATTTCCAGCCTGATTTTTCTGATTTCCGCCTGGCTGCCTGTTTTCGGATTTCTGGGCTTACTGGCTCTGCCGCTACCGGTGTTTTATTACCGGGCCAAATTGGGCAGAAAAAACGGCTTGATCGTGCTGCTTTCCGTCGTCGCCGTCATAACGATGGTTATGGGCAGTATTTCGCCGGATTTAATGTTCGTAACGGGATTATTGATGACAGGCTTTGTGTTGTGCGAACTGGTAGAAAAAAAGATGCGCATCGAGCAGACCCTGCTGCTCACCGGCGGGCTGGTGTTCGTGGCCGGCGCTTTCGGCCTGATTATTTACAGCAACATGGCCGGAACTCAAGCGGGGACTTTACTCTCCACTTATGTTGAGAAGAACCTGGCGCTTTCTTTAGAGCTTTATGAGGATGTGGGTATGCCTGAAGAAAAAATAGAGATCATCTCCCAGTCCTTAGAAAAAATCCAGTACTATCTGATTCGCATACTGCCGGCCATTGTCGGCGCTTTTCTGCTGATTATCGCCTGGATTACCTTTCTGGGAGCCAGGATGGTGCTGACTAAAAAAGGCGTGGGCTTCCCCGATTTCGGCCATCTAAACACCTGGCAAGCCCCTGAGATACTTGTCTGGGGCGTCATCGGCTGCGGCGGACTGCTGCTTCTGCCCTATAACCCGATCAGGCTCGTGGCGCTGAATTTATTGATCCTGCTGCTGACGATCTATTTTTTCCAGGGCATCGCCGTTATTTCCTATTTTTTCGAAAAAAAAGATCTGCCCAGGGCCCTGAGGTTTTTTGTTTACAGTCTCATCGCGTTGTGGCACCTGTCGCTGGTGTTTGTCGTCGGTCTGGGCTTTTTTGATGTCTGGGCTGATTTCAGGCGCCTGAAACAGCCCGCGGGTCACGATATCGACATAGAATAAAAAAACAAACTGGAGGTTATAATATGCAGGTAATACTCAAAGAAACCATTGAATCACTGGGAATGGCGGGAACGGAAGTAAAGGTGGCCAACGGCTACGCGCGCAACTACCTTCTCCCCCAGAACAAAGCAATCGCCGCCACGCCCGCCAACCGTAAAATAATGGAACAGAACCGGCAGAAGATAGATCTGCAAATCGCCAAGGAAAAAGAACTTGCCAGTCAGGCCGCGGAAAAAATTGCCGGGGTGGTCTGCCGGATAACGGCCAAGACCGGCCCCGAAGGGAGACTCTATGGATCGGTGTCTACGGGCGATATTGTCGCGGCGCTGAAGGAGCAGAATATCGAGGTTTCCAAAAAGATGATTCTTCTGAAGGAGCCCATCAAGGAAATCGGAAGCCATACGGTAGCCATCAACCTTTACAAAGACATTCACCCTGAAATCACGGTTGAGGTTGTTGAAGAGGAAGAAAAATAGCAGTTCCTGTCCGTGATAGATAATAAAAACGGCCAGCGATGATCCTCATGCCTGTCCAGAAATGACAAGGAGGGGGAAATGCAAAAGTCCGCCGCGAATAAAAACAGGCCCGGCTCCCGGACAACACCAGCAGACCCGTGGCTTCACAATTTGCCGCCCCAGAACATCGAAG
>CAYSMV010000355.1:0-3383 GCA_964432245.1 uncultured Desulfobacterales bacterium | reverse complement strand
TTAGGGGGCCTCTAAAAATTGCCTTTTGGCCCGATGTCGGCGTTGTGCTCAAATTTTAATACTCGAAATACCTCAATGTATTCCTCCGGTTAAAATTTTCGCGCGCCTTGACCTCGAACCAAAATTTTAATTTTTAGAGATGTCCTTTAAAGGGAACGCATCAATTTATGTCGGCTTCCGGCGTTTACCAGAGTGATGGACAAATCATCCCGAAATGACGAAAAAGAGCGTTTTGGACTTTTGCGAGTGCGTCGCCGTCATTGAACGATGAACAAAAACAGTGAATAAAAATTTAAAAAGATCTCTCTAATTTTTCTGGTGTTGTGGCAATTCGCGGATAAACCGGATAAAACCGTTAAATTATTATGTCACGATTTTCTTTAAAAAGGCAAGCGATTTTTTTGCGATAAAATTGACCGGAACATATCCCCGCGCTTCTCCGGACGACGTAAGTGTGAACCGGCCGTCCGGATGCGCGGGGTTTTCCTTCATCAGACCGGCAGCGACATTTTCGCGATCTGGGTCCGGCTGGTATGAAACATGTTCCGGCTTAATGAGGCCATGTTGTCCGTTATGGCATCGTGTGGCTCCGGTTCATAGAAATCCAGATAATCGGTCAGCCGGTCTACCAGCTCTTTTCCGGAAACGCCCGAGAGGTTGTCGCTGTAAAGGCATCTGCGCGTCAGAATCAGCCAGGGCTTGTCCTGGTTGACGCGGTCAAGCACCAGGATGGATTTTGAAAAGGGCGAGTATTGAGGGTTGTTGACAATGCGGACTTCGGCGTTGCCGAACACGAACACGGCACCTATCTGCGCCAGCTTGCCGTGATCTTTTTCCTTTTTTTCCAGAAAATAGACCGGCGCGCCGGTCAGCGCCGACAATTTCTCCTGTCCGCTTTTATGCTTAAGATACCCGGCGGTTTCAAAAATCATGGTGATCCGCATGCCTTGATTCTCGGTCGAGTCAAGATATTCACGGACATCTTTCTTAGGGTTGACCACACAGGCTTTTTTTTCTCTCGGGCACCCGATGACGTATGAAAGGGCGCCGGAATCATCCATCATGATCTGTTTAAAAAACATGGTTGCCTCCTTTTCCTCCCTGAAGGATTGAGTCTAATGGTTAATCCGGCCATGGCAGGTCCATCATCCGTGATATGAAACTGGCTAATGTTGATGGCTTCGTAAAAGTCGGAAACGTTTTTTCCGTCCTCCCTCCGGAAGACTGGATTCAGCGAACTAAGCCAGCTCCGGATAGCGCTACGCTTTACTGTGTGCCCGGGTCAAGCCCGGAATGACGATGTAAAGACGTCTTGCAAAACCGTCAATGTTAAGGAGTTGTTAATGAAAATAAATACAAAAATCATGCCAGCAGCGACGGATAATGAATGATACAATTTAACTTATTGATATGTATTTATTTCTAAATTGATAAATATACCGGTTCAAGGCTTCCGACCATATCATCAGCCTAAAAACGGGATAGCCCGGTTGTCCGCTTTGCGCGGCAGATGACCTTGGGACGGCCGGTGGATATAAAAAAGATATTTAAAAACAGAATGTTAATTGGTATATTGACAAGACGGAACAGCCTGGATTAGGGTGACAAAAAAAGGAATTTGGTTGTCAAATATTGCCATGCGGTGTGAGGCTGATGCATGAATAGTGTTGCCGTCCTGATTCTGGCTGCCGTTATCGGTCATGCCCTGACCGAGTGGCTGGCCGATTATCTGAACCTGTCGGCCTCCAGAGATGAGCTTCCGGACAGTTTTAAAGATGTTTATGATGCGGATAAGTACATTGAATCTCAAGACTATCTGGCTGCCCGGACCCGTTTGGGACGGTTGGCGACCATAACGGACCTGGCGATTTTTCTGGTTTTCTGGTTTTTCGGCGGGTTCGGTCTGCTGGATGAATGGGTGCGGTCGTTTGAGATGTCGCCGGTCTGGTCGGGCATCGTTTATATCGGCGTACTGGCCGGGGCCGTGAGTTTCATTCACCTGCCGTTTTCCGCGTATCAGACCTTCGTGATCGAAGCCCGGTTCGGGTTCAACCGCACCACGCCGCGGCTTTTTATCGTTGATCGGCTGAAGATGCTGGCCCTGGCCCTGGTCGTTGGCATTCCCCTGCTGGCCGGCATCCTGGCTTTTTTTGAGTACGCCGGCGCCGGGGCCTGGCTCTGGTGCTGGCTCGCGGTGTCGCTGTTCGTGCTGATCATGCAGGTGGTTGTCCCGGCCTGGATCATGCCGCTGTTCAACCGGTTTGTTCCCCTGGCCGACGGCGACTTGAAGGAGGCGGTCCTGGCCTACGCGCGTGAAAACCAATTTCCCCTGGCCAACGTCTTTGTCATGGACGGCTCCAGACGCAGTGCCCGGTCCAACGCCTTTTTCGCCGGGCTGGGAGCGAAAAAACGGCTGGTCCTGTTCGATACCCTGGTCCATCAGCACCCGCCGGCCGAGATCGTGGCCATTGTCGCCCATGAAACCGGGCATTACAAAAAGCATCACCTGCCGGTCATCACCGCTTTGTCGATTCTGCAGACGGGAGTGATGTTTTATCTCCTGTCCTGGTTTATCTCCTGGCCGCCGCTTTTTGACGCTTTTTTCGTGGCCCAACCTTCGGTTTACGCGGGGCTGGTGCTTTTCGGCCTGCTCTACACGGTCATTGATTTTTTTCTCGGACCGATTCTGCTTTATGTTTCCCGGCGTCACGAGTACGCCGCCGACCGGTTCGCGGTCGAGACCACCGGAAATCCCGACGCCATGGCCGCGGCTTTAAAACGGCTTTCCAGAGACAACCTGGTCAATTTGACGCCGCATCCGTTTTACGTGTTTCTGCACTATTCTCATCCGCCGGTAAAAGAGAGGCTCAAGGTTATAGGTCCAGGGTAAGTTTCGGGGGTGTGGGCTTTTGGAATTCAGATCCTTGCTTATCTGATATAGCGGGTGGGATCCGGCACGCCCGCTTCGGCGAACCCCTTGCGGCGAATGCGGCAGCTGTCGCACAGGCCGCAGGCCAGTCCTTCCGGGGTGGGGTCATAGCAGCTTAACGTAACGGCGTAATCAACTCCTAAAGCCAGGCCGGTTTTAATGATTTGCGCCTTGGTCATTTCGATCAGGGGGGTTCTGATGGAAAATTTTACCCGGCCGGCGACGCCCGCCCGGGTGGCCAGGTTGGCCGTCTTTTCGAAGGCCTCGATAAACGGCGGCCGGCAATCCGGGTAGCCGCTGTAGTCCACGGCGTTGACGCCGATAAAGATATCGGCGGCGCCGATTACTTCGGCCCAGGCCAGGCCGCAGGCAAGAAAGACGGTGTTCCGCGCCGGAACATAAGTAATGGGGATGTCACCCGGTTTGCGGCGTCCGGATTTGGGCACTTCGATAT
>CAYSMV010000354.1:0-3529 GCA_964432245.1 uncultured Desulfobacterales bacterium | reverse complement strand
TCCCGGGCGCAAAGAACCATATGCGCCAGACGGGGATGCATGGGCAGTTCCGCCATGAGGCGGCCGTGGGCGGTAATTTTACCCCGATCATCCACGGCCCCCAGTTCGGCCAGCTGGCTCCGGGCCTGTTCAAAAGCCCCTGGCGGCGGCGGGTCCAGCCAGCCGAGCGCATCGGCCGATGTCACGCCCCACTCCGCCAGCTCCAGGGCCAGACCGGCCAGATCCGTGTCCAGGATTTCAGGCCGGTTATGGGCGGCCAGGGTCGTATGAGTGGCTTCGCTCCACAGCCGGTAGCAGATGCCCGGACCCAGGCGCCCGGCCCGGCCCCGCCGCTGATCGGCCGAGGCCCGGGACACCGGCAGGGTGACCAGCCTGGTCATGCCGGCTCGGGGATCAAAGCGCGGGGCCCGCCGCAGACCACTGTCCACCACCACCCCGATCTGCTCGATGGTCAGGCTGGTTTCGGCAATCGACGTGGTCAGCACTATTTTACCGCGCCCGGCCGGCGGCGGCGCGATGGCGGCATCCTGTTGATCGCGGGTCAGGTTGCCATAAAGGAGCGCCACATCCCAGCGGTCCGGCAACCCGGCCTCAGCCAGCAGGCGGGCCACCCGCCGAATCTCCGGAGCGCCGGGAAGAAAGACGAGCAGGTTGCCTTCTTCGGCGGCCGTGGATCGTAAAATGATTTCCATAACCGCGCGTTCAATAAAGTCCGGCTGACGCGGAGGGACATAGCGGGTTTCCACGGGAAAGGAGCGGCCCTGGCATTGAATCAGCGGCGCCTTGTCCAACAGCGTGGTGACGGCCGCGGGGTCCAGCGTGGCCGACATGACCAGCAGTTTCAGATGCTCGTTGAAATGCCCCTGGACCTCACGGCACAGGGCCAGCCCCAGATCGGCATCCAGGCTGCGCTCATGAAATTCGTCAAAGATCACGATCCCCACGCCGGCCAGTCCGGGATCGGACTGCAGCATGCGGGTAAGCACGCCTTCGGTGATGACCTCGATGCGGGTGCGAGGGCCCACCCGGCTCTCCATGCGGATGCGATAGCCCACGGTCTCCCCCACCGGTTCCTTCAGCAGGGCGGCCATGCGGAAGGCCGCGGCGCGGGCTGCCAGACGGCGCGGCGCCAGAAGCAGTATCCGTCTGCCCTCCAGCCATGGGACCGGCAGCAGTGACAGGGGTACGGCGGTGGTTTTACCGGCCCCCGGTGGCGCAACCAGCACGGCGGACCGGTTACGGTTCAACACCGCCTCCAGTTCCTCAAGCACGGCGGCTATGGGAAGGCGAGGGATATGGTCGGCAAAGGCATGGTTCGACATAGATTCTGCAGTCATATCACATTCAGGAGCCGGTCCGAAACAGAACAGGAATTCAAACACAATACTTAATTACTCCGCCAGCAGCACATCCGAATTCCGGGGACAGTATATCTATTTCATCATAGCCTAACCTGCAGGAAATAAATATACTGTCCCCGGAATTCTCCCGGAATTCCCCTTCGAAATTAAACAAAAACACGGAATTTTTGAAACAGCTCTATCGCATCACCGGGACGTGGTCTCTCGCTTCAGTCGGCCCGGTAACCATAGTCGGGAGAAAAAAGAAGGAGAAATTACGCTTCCTGGGCGCTTCTGGCCGCTTCAAAGCCGGAGCCGCCGATGGTCACGGCCAGTCCCTGATTCCGATAGATCTCGGCCGGCATTTCCAGGAAAAAGGGCGCCATGGCCTCGGCGGTTTTTAAAGACCAGTCTTGTCCGAGCCAGTCATATTTGCTCTCACACCAGTTATGAAAAGGCAGCAGGTCGATCCTGGCCGGCGGATGGGGCAGAGCGGCCAGGAACCGGGCCGCGTTTTGATGAAATTCCGGGTCGTCGTTAAAGCCCGGGATTACCGGGATCCTCACCCAGACCTCTTTCTCCGCCTCGATCAGCTTTTTCAGGTTGTCCAGGATCAGGCGGTTATCGACGCCGGTGCCGGCTTTATGCCGGTCCGGGTCTGTGTGTTTCAGGTCGAACAGGACGATATCCGTCACGGGCAGCAATGACGCCATGGTTTCCCAGGGGCAGAAGCCGTTGGTATCCAGGCAGTTGTGAATTCCCCGGTTTCTGGATTCGGTCAGCAGCGCCAGGGAGAAATCCTTGTGGAACGTAGGCTCTCCGCCGCTCAAGGTCATGCCACCGCCCGAGGTTTCATAAAAAATACGGTCCGCCTCCACTTCCTCCATGACGGCGGCCACCGTCATGGGAGTGCCGGAGAGGACCAGCGCGTCGTAACGGCAGGCGTCAATACACTTCAGGCAGCGGTCGCATTGGTCACGGTCGATCTTATAATAAGACGATCCTTCGCTCCGGGCTTCTTCCGGTGGAATAGGCGGATGGATGGCGTTTTTTTCGCAAACCTCCAGGCAGGCGCCGCATTGCACGCATAATCGTCGCTTCCAGAAAACATCCGGTTCCGGGGAAATTGTTTCCGGGTTGTGGCACCAGAAACATTTCAGGGGGCAGCCCTTCAAATAGACGTTGGTCCGAAAACCCGGGCCGTCATTGACCGAGTATCTCTGGATGCCTGTTACCAGGCAGGTCGGCTGGGCCATGATATTCTCCTTGTTTTTTACGATTCCATCATCTTTGATGATTAAAACTTTTCAGCGAACGTTTTCATGGATTTCACATTTTCCAGGTTTTCTATATTCCGCGCGGCTTGTTCGGCTTTTTCTTTTCCGATGACGGGTTCGCACAAATCAAAAAATTTCTGTTTTACCCGCGTCTGTTTTAATTCCAGCGGCGGGATCTGCTGAAGAATATCGGAAAAACGCTCAATCCTTTTGCCGGCGGTGTCCTCAACCACCACGGTCGCTTCCAGCCCGGTTTTTTTTGGATCCAGCGTGACCGTGATCTTTTCCATCAATTGCCGGATGCGCGGATTGTTGACCTGCTCGTCGGTAAAGGCCTGGTTCCCGGTAACTCCGGTCACCAGCGCGTTGGCCACGCAGAAGGGAATGCTGAATTTGCCCTCCAGACCGGATTGGGGGTTCAGCTTTCCGGCGGCATCCAGCGCCAGCCGGGATGAATAGACCGTGATAGATGCGATCTGATCCAATTGCAGATGTTCTTCCTGTACGGTTGCCAGGGCCGCTTCCAGGGGGGAATGGGTGGCATGGCAGGAGGCGTGATATTTCTGGGAGAGGTTGACCACGTCCCAGCCGAGACCCAGCAGTTCCACGGCATCTTTATTGATGGTGCCCTTGAGGGCCTGGAAAAATCCCTGCGGCCCCTCCAGAATATCCTCGGCGCTGGTAAACCCGTCCGCCGCCAGCATGGCGGCCATCAGGCCCGACTGAGCCGCCCGGCCGGCGTGAAACGGCTTGCACATGGTGCCGAAGACGCGTTTCAGTCCCGAAGACTGAGTGGCTCCGATGCCCAGCGCGTGCTGCGTCTGCCGCTTCCCCAGACCCAGCAGCCTGGCGCAGCCCGCGGCCGCGGCGATGTGCCCCAGCGTGGAGGTGGCGTGCCAGCCGGCCATATAG
>CAYSMV010000353.1:0-3226 GCA_964432245.1 uncultured Desulfobacterales bacterium | reverse complement strand
GGAAACTGCGACCAGGCCGGGGTGGAAAAAATATTAAGCCGCGAACAGATCAGTTGTCATGCCGTCTGCATTCTGTCCGGCGGCGTTGGGTTTATCGGCCTGAGCGGATCTCTGACGACCCCGTTTCATACCCCCGGCGAATATACGGAAGAAGAGCTGGCAAATTTTCTGAAAACCGCGTCAGCACGATTGGCCAAAAAAACACCGCTGGTATTGATATCCCATCAGCCGCCCCTGAATACGGTTTGCGACCGTTTAAACAGCGGGGTTCACGTGGGCAGTCAGTCGGTCAGGAATTTTATCGAGCAATATCAGCCGCTGTTCTGTCTCACGGGACATATCCACGAAGCATCGGGAATCGACCGAATCGGTCACACCATCATCGTTAATCCCGGCATGATGATCAACGGCGGATATATGTACGCGGAAATCAGCGGCCGACAGGCGACGGTGACGTTGCGGAACATCAATCAACAAACCGGCTGACATAATCCTTGAATATCTTGCGCACCTCGGGATTTATTTCCATATTATACAGCCTTTCAAAGCAGCCGACATAACCCGTCTTTTGGTTCGAATACGCGATGGACTCGATATGTTCCTTATGCGAGCTGACGCCCAGTTGCGAGCCCACCGCCCCCAGCACGTCATAATAGCGTTCGATCAGGCTGCGCCTGCCTTTGGCGGTAGGGTGTCGCCAGGATTTAATAGCGGAAAAAAGCGAAATTTTCAGGGCATTTTTCCGGGAGCAGACGCGCTGCACGATGTCATAAATCATGTAGAAGCTGACCAGTGGGCTATTGTAAAGAGAATCCGGTATCGGCCGGTTGGATTCCATCAGATCGCATGATGAGAGCGCGCAGAAATAAGGTATGGTTCCCTGCCTGCCGTACCGGTAAGCGCCCTTCTCCTGGCTTTCCCGGAAATTGATGGAACCGGGCAGATCGTTTAGGGCGGTAGCCTGGATGGTGATGTTGTTGGCCAGGCAGAAGTCAGCCACCCTGATCCCCGAATGATCTTCAAGAGAGTGGAAATAATCATTCGGCAGGCCGGTAATAAAAGCGCCGTGAATAGAAATCCCGTGATCCTGAATCTTTTTTATCTGCTGCGCGTAATATTCCGCCACCGTCAGGCCGCTTTTCTCGATTTCCTTGACCACCGGTTTCTTTATGGATCGCAAATTGTCCAGATCCAGAGACTCAAAGCCGATAAAAAAATGAGACGCCCCGGATTGCCTCAACTTCTCCATCAAATGCGGGCTGTCCGCGATCTCTATCGAGATCTGGGAAATATAATTGATTTTTATGCGGCGGGCGATCATTTCATCCAGAAAGGCTTCCAGCTTTTTCTTGCTCAGCAGCAGGTTGTCCGGCAGAAAAACATAAAACCGATTTTTAAAATTAGCGCCGTTTTTCTGTTTGTGCTCTATTTCATCGACGAAATCTTTGGGGGATCGGGCCATGAATTTACGCTGAGACATCGGCAGCGAAGAAATCGAGCAGAAACTGCAGGAATACGGGCAGCCCAGGTACGGCGCCGCCACATTGCCCCGGGTAATGCGACTCAGATAATTTCCGATGACCGGCAATTTTTTAAGATAGGGCGGCTCGATACCGGGCAGAACGGCGATATTCTCCCTTCCCCAGACACCGTCTTCAAGGGTAATGGAACCGATATATTCGGGCTTTAATTTCATGGCCGTCAAATCCGCCATGATTTCGGCGATGACCCTCGAATCACCCGGCCCTTTAACCAGCGCGATCAATTCCGGATTCGGAACATTGCTTTTTATCAGCTGGTCTACATCGCCAGCGGAAGAAGAGACATGAATCCCACCTATCACGACCGGAATTTTTCCATGATTTAAGACAATAGCGGAAAGCGCCGCGGTCGGAAAATTGGCGCTGATTGAGGTCATAAACACGGCCGCCGGTTTGCGCGCTTCCCGGTTGATAATATCGTCGATCGCGTCCCGCTTGCCGTCGGCGATATAAATTTTTGCGTTATGATCGATCCGGGCCACCTGGTTGGCGATATAATAGGTGGCATAATTATCGATACCGTAAAAATCATTGATGCCGACTCTTTCCCGGCTTTTGTCAAATCTCAGAAAGCGGATATAATTGTCATCATTCAACAGACGGGTATCCAGCCTGGTCAGATAAGAAAGCACCGCGGTCATGGTGGCGGACTTTTCAGACACCATGCCCATCAGATCATACGCAATAGGATTGTAAACAATATAATAATTATCCTTCTCACCCATAAAATCCCCCGGCGGTATACAGTACAATTGGTATATTTTTTATAGATAGCATATATGCTTGTTTGTTCAAACACGAAAAATCACGATCACGTCCTTACCGCCATCGCCCGGAAATTTCATTGATAGCAATATGAATACAACCTTAATTGGATTGCTTTTTTCCTTGACGCCATAGATTCGATAATATAAAAAAAAAGTTTATTTAAGAATAGCTTTTTGAAATCGTCTATTTATTTTTATTAAGAAGAGCAGAGGTGATGATGGAAACGTTGATAGTCGGTCCCGCTGAATTTTCATTTTTGGGTATCCCCACTATTATTTTCTCTTTATTGATTCCCGTGACGGGGGTGGGTTTTTTCGCTTATATCATGGCCAGGCGGCTGGCGCCGGTAATAAAGGCCGCGCCTGATAATCGTTTTAACAGAATACCGGAACGGATTATCCAGGTTTTCAAGATCTGGCTGCTGCAATGGCGGCATCCCCGGTACATGGCGGCCGGCGTGCTTCATATATTGATTTTCGCCGGTTTCCTGGTTCTCTCCGTTCGCTCTACGGAACTGGTGATCATCGGGCTTTCGAACGATTTCGTAATGCCGGGTTTCGGCGGCGTTCTGGGAAAAATATACAATTTTTTCAAGGATTACGCGGCCACAGTGGTGCTGATCGCGTGTCTTATCGCCGCTTATCGCCGGGGAATTATCAAGCCCGCGCGTTACAACGTTCCGGAAAAGTATGGCCATGATCATACCTTTGAGGCGGTTTTCGTCCTGGGGCTGATCTCCACCCTGATGATCGCGGAAAGTTTCTATGAAGCCAGCCATATGGTGGCTACGGGGCATAAAGCCTCCGCCATATTTTCACTGGTCTGGTTTGAACGGCTGCTGCTTTCCGGCGCTTCCCCGAAAACGCTGCAAGCCATTCATATTGTTGCTTATTATGTCCATGACCTGGTTTTCTTCT
>CAYSMV010000352.1:0-7737 GCA_964432245.1 uncultured Desulfobacterales bacterium | reverse complement strand
TGATCGGAAAACCGGAAGCCTTTGTCTTTACCCCCCAAAACTACTACCGGGTCTTGACCAGACTTCTGGGGACAATAAAAATGTCGAAGATCAACATGTCGGAATTGATGGACCAGCCGCAGGGCGTAAAGGCTGACGCCATAAGATTTGGCGAGGTGTTAAAGCGTATCGGGAAAATTGACGCGGCACCTGACGAATTTGTCCAGGCCTTCAAACGAGCGGATACGCCGGTTATATCCACCAATAAATTTCCATTTACGCTGATTACCGGTGAGAGACACATGCTCCAGAAATCAACCAGCCTGCGGGGAATCGAGGCGTTGACAAACAAACTGCATGAAAATCATCTGAGAATTCACCCTGAAGACGCTGAGCCCCTGGGCATTAACGAAAACCAGATGGTAGAGGTCAGAACAAAGACCGGCGCAGTTAAGATAAAAACCATGTTTGACGACACTATCCTGAAAGGGGTTGTTTCCATGTCCCACGGCTGGGGCAGACAGATCATGCACCCGGAAAAAGACGGCCTGGAACTGCAAGGCGCCAATGCCAATGAATTGACCGATGATCTGGAGCTGGACCCGGTGGTCGGTATAGCGACATACAACGCCATACCGTGTTCAATTCATGCTGAGTAGATATCTTCCGATGTGTAGTGGAAGGCTTCAGCCTTCCATGTGCCGGCCAACCCATACCATAAAAAACGTCATTGGTTTGGAAATACAGTATATCTATTTCAAATCTATTGCCTGCAGGAAATAAGTATACTGTCCCCCGTATTCCAGGAAAACATTGACACAGAATACCGGCCTTGCTATAAAGAACGACCATAGGCGTGACTTTTTATCTCTATCACGCGTTCATTTCCCCGCAAGTTGCAAATCGCCGGGAGTAGCAGAGAAAGCATAACATGCCCCCCACAAACAAACCACCGGACGACGACCGGCTGAACCGGCTTTTAACCGAAATCCGCAACCGTCGCAAGCAGTCGGAGAAAGGCTATCGCGAACGGGCGCTCAAGCTTTTCCCACCCATCTGCGCCCATTGCGGCCGTGAGTTCTCCGGCAAGCGACTGCGCGAACTCACCGTTCACCACAAAGACCATAATCACGACAATAACCCGGCTGACGGCAGCAACTGGGAACTGCTTTGTATTTACTGCCACGAAAACCAGCACGACCGACAGTCGGTGGCCGATGCCTATGACACCTCCGCGCCGGACCGGGAGGAGCCAAGGGGCTCCTTCGATAATAAACCTTTCGCGGGGCTGGACGCGTTGCTGCAGAAAAAAGACTGAAAACAAAAAAACCGAAACATAAACTCAAAGGAAAAAGCTATGAATCTCAAGGCCAAGCGTTATGTAGAAGCACAAAAGCAAGACACCCGGAAAAAGCTGGCAACCCGCATGACGCTGCTTGAAGAAAGCGGCATAGCGCCCGGTCAGCGGGCGAAAGATGCCCATGTCCGTAAGCTGAGAGCCGACATCCGTAAGGCCGACGCGCGACTGCGCAGCATTGCCGCGACCGAAAGGCTCAACAGCCAAAGAATTCAACAGAAGCAGGAAAAAGCAGCGGCTGAAAAGCTGGCCAGGGAATCCGGTGAGCCCAAACCCGCCAAAAAGAAAGCCGACAAAGGCGAGAAACCCGCCAAAAAGGAAAAAAAGGTTAAAGACAAAGGATAGGGTTATCCCGCGGAATTCTGGGAATTCTTGGAATTCTGGGTGGAATTCTGGGGACAGTATATCTATTTCTGGAATTCTGGGGACAGTATATCTATTTAATTATTGACATCTGTGTGGAATTCTGGGGACAGTATATCTATTTAATTATTGACATCTGTGGGGCGTTGATGTCATGGGTTTTTTATGGCAAGAATCGCGAGAGTCGTGGCGGCAGGGCTGCCGCATCATATTACCCAGCGGGGGAACCGTCGCCAGCAGACCTTTTTTTCAGACGATGATTATCAGGCCTATATTAACCTGATGGCGGAGTGGTGCGGCAAGTACGCGGTAGATATCTGGGCGTATTGCCTGATGCCCAACCATATTCATCTGATCGCCGTGCCTTCCAAGGAGGAGAACCTTCGGCTGGCCATTGGCGAGGCGCATCGGCGCTATACCCGCCGGATTAACTTCAGCAAGGGGTGGCGGGGACATTTATGGCAGGAGCGGTTTGCGTCTTTTGTGATGGATGAGCGGTATCTGCTGGCCTGTGCCCGTTATGTTGAAAACAATCCGGTTCGGGCAAAGCTGGCCGACCGGCCGGAAAAGTGGGCGTGGAGCAGCGCGGCGGCGCATCTGTCGGGAAGCAATGACGCGCTTGTTAATGTGGCGCCGCTGCTGTCGATCATAAACGGGGACTGGCGAACGTTTTTGTCCGGTGGCATGTCATCTGAAGAAATGGAAGATATCCGTAAGCATGGACGCACGGGGCGGCCATTGGGCAAATCATCTTTTGTGGAAAAGCTGGAGAAGGCGATAGGGAGAACATTAATACCTCAAAAACCCGGGCGAAAACCACAAAAAAAGAAATAGGGATACTGTCCCCATATTTCCCAACAACAAGGCCTGGCGATGCGAAGACTTCATCCAAAAACAGACGGTAATCAGGGATTTACCCTGATCGAGATAATGGTCGTTATCGCCATCATCAGTATTCTGGCATCTGTCGCGATCCCGAACTTCATCTCTTATCGGAATAAATCATTCTGCGGCCGGGCGGAGTCAGACGCGTTCACCATTGCCAATGAAATCGCGGCTTATTTCTCGATTCCATCCCACAGTGCTATTGATAAAAGCTGTATTCCATCCGGCGCGATCAATAGCAAGAACTGGAATATTGAAACCGTAAACCCGAATCTCTGCATCACCATAACGGTCCAAGATGACAGCGGCAGATGCCCCTATGATTATCAGCAGACGACGCCGCTATGGGAAAAAAACGTGTTTACAAAAATCATGCGTATCTGAACGAAACGCTGCGGCCCTGGTTTTCGCGAGGCTGCGACATATTGAAACTCTCAGAAAAATCAACTATGGACCTTGTGCTGCCGCCGGACTTCGAAGAATTATTGTAGTTACCGAACGATAAAAACATCAGGTATTTATTGGCTGGGGGATGCGCCGTTGGTTATCATGGATATCCCCCTGGAAAATCTGCCATAAGTTTCAGGTAATCCGGGGATGCCATAATTATCAGCCGGTGATCGATCAGAATTCATCGCCTGAACAAAAATTTGCTTTGATGGGGGGATGTTGAGCCATGAAAAAAGCACTTATGATCGTTTGTCTGTTGGCCGTCGCGGCCCTGGGCTCCGGTTGCAGTATTTACGAGGGCTATGCCGGGCCAGAAGGCGCCATGCTGCGGCAGTATCTGGAGCCGGCGCAGCTGAAGGAACTGGTGGACAACCCCCGGCCGGATATCTGGATCGTCGATGTCCGTCCGGAACCGGCTTTTAAAAAAGCCCATATCCCAACGGCCAAAAATTTTCCATCCAGCCAGATCATGGACAGACTGGATGAACTGCCCAAGACCCAGTACCTCATCGCCGCCTGCGAAACCGGAGGCAGGGCCCAAATGGTGCTCAGAAAGCTGGAGAAGGCCGGATATACCCGGTTCATGAACTGGGGCGCCAATGCCCGGTATTTCAAGGTTTACGGTTCCGTCTCGTCCGAGCCGTCCGAATAGCGGCAGGTTTACTAATTAAGTATGCTGTCCCCGGATTAGGCCGGATTAGGCCCTTCCCGGATTACCTTACAGATTACCCCTTTTTTCTACTCAGGCAGGGAAGCGTCAATGCTGCCGTCCGGCAGCATGTTGTCGGGATGATATTCACCCCGCTCTTCCATCTGAAAACGGACGCAGGAAAGATTGTCGCCCCGGCAATAGCGTTCGATCCAGCTACGGTCCAGCCGGCCGCTTTCGTAAAACCGCTTCATGGGACAGACCGGATACCAGCGGCACTGACGCGACGAAATTTTTTTTTCTTTCATTTTTTTTGACAACATATCATGGAGGACAACCGATGTTCAATCGTTCTTGAGCTTCTTTCCCGGTGAGAATCACCGGTTTTATGAAAAAGGCCCGTCTCATCGTCTTTAAATCCTGTATTTTTCTGGGATCTCGAATGCACCGGAATTCTATCCTTGGGATTTCTCGCCGGCTCTGTTATAATAACAGACAAAAATACTCAAGCCCAAATCGGGGGGAATTATGAGACTTTTAACTCGTTCGGATTTTGACGGGTTGGGTTGCGCGGTATTTTTAAAAGAAGCGGGAATTATTGATGACATCAAGTTTGTTCATCCCAAGGATGTCCAGGACGGAAAAGTCGAGATCGATAAAAACGACGTCCTGGCCAACGTTCCCTATGTAAAGGGTTGCGGCCTCTGGTTCGACCATCACTCCAGCGAGATCGAGCGCAAAGAATATGGCGATTTTGAAGGCGCCTGCGTTCCATCGGCGCCCAGTGCCGCCAGGGTGATCTATGATTATTACGGCGGCGCCGAAAAATTCCCCGGCAACCGTTTCACGCAGCTTGTCAACGCCGTTGACAAGGCTGATTCCGCCGACTTTACCAGAGACGAAATACTGGCACCCCGGGGATGGTGCCTGCTTTCCTTTATTATGGATCCCCGCACCGGGCTCGGTCGTTACAAGGATTACCGGGTCAGTAATTATCAGCTTATGATGGATTTGATCGACTATTGCCGGACAAAAACGATTGATGAGATACTGGCGGTAGAAGATGTCCAGGAAAGGGTCTGGCGATATTTTAAACAGGAAGAACAATTTCAGGAAATGTTGAAAGACAACGCGACGATTCATGAAAACGTCGTGGTGGTTGATCTTCGTAACCTGGATGAAATTTTTACAGGCAATCGTTTTGTCCTTTACGCCTGGTTCCCGGATCAGAACATTTCACTGCAGATAGTCTGGGGATTAAAGAAGCAGAACGTGGCGGTAACCTGTGGCCACAGCATCTTAAACAAAACCTGCAAGACGGATGTGGGCTCTCTTATGCTCAGGTACGGCGGCGGCGGTCATCGCAAGGTCGGTACCTGCCAACTGCCCATTGAAAGCGCGGACAAATCCATTAAGGAGATCATCCGTCAACTGATTGCCGACGACAAAGACTGACAAAAAATACGGCCCGGTAAAATCACTTTATCAGGCTGTCAGCGATCAATAAAGGGTACCTCTAAAAACAAAAACACCAAACATTAACGGGGGGAAACATGCAAATTACAGAGGCCCACCGCGAACTTGCCAGAAAATTCATGTTTCAGCAGGATAAGGATGACTTCACGCCCATTGACTCGATGATCAACCTGGTGGCATTCGCTTATACCGAGGAAGAGGCGGAAATCGTGAATCATCTCGGCTTCAGGCCCCGAAAAGCCGAGAGTATCGCTGCTCGCGTGAAACGACCGCTCAACGAGGTCGAACCGATATTAAAATCATTGGGGGACAGATTTCTCATCCTGAGCCTTTCACTAAAAAAGGGCGTATACTATGGTTTCATGCCGCTTGTCCCGGGTGTTTTCGAATTGCAGGTTATCAGCAGCAAGGGCAGGAACGACAAATACTACCGGGATTTTGCCGTTCTTTTTGAGCAGTTTTACGATGAAATCGGTGACTGGCTGAGGCCGAGGCTCGAAGACCGGGACCCCCAGTTCATGCGTGTTGTCCCGATCGAAAAATCACTCGACGCAGACCCGGCGGTGAACGTTATCGCCTATCCGACGGATAAATTTTCCGAAATGGTCGATCGCAATTCGAGTTTCTGTATACTCAATTGCCCCTGCCGCACGGCCGCCGAATTGGCCGGCAAAGGCTGCGGCAAACCCAAGGATGTCTGCTCGGCCATGGGCTGGGTGGCTGACCTGGTGGTGGAAAAAGGCCTGGGCCGCCGGGTAGATAAACTGGAATACCTGGAAACTAAGGCCCGGGCCGCCGACGCGGGTCTGGTCAATCTCGTGGACAATATGCAGGATCCGCTTCAGGTCTGTTCCTGCTGCGGATGCTGCTGCGGGGTATTGAGGATCGCCAATCAGCACAATATGCCGCGGATATTCACCAAGAGCCATTTCGAAGCCTCTGTGGACGCGGATACCTGCTCCGGTTGCGGCACCTGTGTGGACTGGTGCCCCATGAAAGCGATAACACTGGAAAACGATACCGCCTGCGTCGACACCATGCGTTGTATCGGCTGCGGCGTCTGTGCCACCAAGTGCGATACCGGAGCGATCAGCCTTCGTGAAAGAGAGGACTACAGCATGCCCGCCAGAAGCGTGGTTGACTTCGCCGTTAACAGATATCTTGAGGCCAGGAATATTAACAAGCGTTCGTTTCTACCCCGGCTGAGCCTGGGCGTGGGACGTCTTCTATCCGGCTTTGTGCAGCCGTATGTCGCCGGTCCGAGATATAAAAAATAGTCATCAGGGCTGTTCAAAAATTAAAAAACGGTTTCAGCCGGCTTTATTCAAAAATTCATATCTATCAGCCAGAGCGTTAAACACGTTGGCCACATCATTGGCCGTGGGATAAAGCATGATACCTTTGTCCAGGAGATTAAGGAGAGCCTCGTAATTTCTCCTTCTGGCAAGCCGCAGGACCTTGGAAGTAATCAGTAGAGGTATATCCCATCGTTTTGCGTAATCGAGCAGGATATGACTTAAAGCGACCTCCTGCTCTATCACTTTTTTTGCGCCTTTTCTGATAAGATGCTGGTCCTGCGGCGCATTTACAGAATCGACCATGGAATAAATCCAGCCCATGCCATTATATATGATGCCGTCAAATTCACCGCTTTCCATTAAAATGGGAATGATTTCCCTGGGGCCGCCATAACCCAGGCCGGCCACCATATCCACCGGGTTATTGGGATTCCACCAGGGAGGGAGGTGCTGCCGGAGCTTTGCGAAGGTCGCCTCGGAAATGTTTACCAGTTTCAAGCCCCTGGCTGAAATGGCATCCGCCGTTAGCACTCCCTGTCCGCCGCCGCCGGTCAGGACACAGACCCGCCGCCCTCTGGGAAGAGAAGTGTTTACACAGGCGGCCGCTAAAATGGCGCCTTCCTCAAGGGTTTTGGCCCGGATAAGGCCCGCCTGCCTGCAAATACCGTCAAAAACAGCGTCGGAACCGGCCATTGAGCCGGTATGAGAAGAAGCCGCCCCGGTCCCCTCCTTTGTCCGGCCGCTTTTTATAACGACCACCGGCTTTTTCAGGGATGTCTGTTTCGCCTCTCTGAAAAAAGCCCGGCCATCCCTGACACCTTCAATGTATAACAGGACAACGCGGGTAGCCGGATCATTCCGGAAATATTCTAAATAATCAGGCCAGGAAAGGTCGGCGCAGTTGCCGGTTGAAATTACTTTTGAACAGCCGAAACCGAATTCCGCGAGTTGTTCCGAAAGTTCGGTAGACAGGCCGCCGCTCTGGCTGGCGATTCCGATCACGCCGGGGTCGGGCCTGAAAGTCGGAAACCAGGGATAAAAACCGGACTCGGGAACGGCAATGCCCTGCCCGTTGGGGCCGACAAGCACCATCCCCCCCGCTTTCGCCCGTTTCATCATTTCATCCTGAAGCGGTTTTCCCTTGTCACCGAGTTCCGCAAAACCGGCGGTAATCACAATGGCCGCCTTAATACCCATGGCCACGCAATCGGATATGGCATCAGGAACGGCGCTGGCGGGAATGATCAGAACCGCCAGATCGATTTCATCGGAAATGTCTC
>CAYSMV010000351.1:0-5872 GCA_964432245.1 uncultured Desulfobacterales bacterium | reverse complement strand
CAACTGTTTCAGATTTTCATTCGCGTCCCGCCGGACATTCCTTATGGCGACCTTGTAATCTTCGGCCATCTGGCGGACCTGTTTGGCGATTTCCTTCCGCCGATCCTCGGTCAACGGCGGCACGGCCAGACGGATTACCTTGCCGTCGCTGTTCGGCGTCAACCCGATGTTGGACTGCAGAATGGCTTTTTCCACATCCTTTATGGCATTAACATCCCAAGGCTGAATAACGATCAGCCGGCTTTCCGGAACCGAAAGAGAAGCCAGCTGATTCAGAGGCGTGGGCGTTCCGTAATAGTCCACATTGACGCCGTCAAGAATGGAAAGCGATGCTCTGCCGGTCCGCACCTTCCGCAATTCTCCGGTAAAAGTGGAGATCGTTTTTTCCATCTTATCTTCCATCTCTTCATAAACCAGATCAATCATGGCCTACGCCCTCAAAAAATTGATTGGTATTAAGATTTTTTCAAGCTATTCGCGAACAATCAGCGTGCCGATATCTTCACCGCAAACGATTCGCTTCGCGTTTCCGGGTTCCTTGATGGAAAACACCACCAGCGGCAGACTGTTATCCATGGCCAGCGAGATGGCGGTTGAATCCATGACGCCCAACTGTCTTTCCAGGACATCCATGTAAGTCGTCCGCTTGATGAAACAGGCGCTGCTGGTCTTTTCCGGATCCGAATCATAAAGTCCGTTGACCCGGGTCGCCTTCAAAAAGACTTCAGCGTGAATCTCTTCGGCCCTCAGCACGGCCGCGGTATCGGTGGTAAAATAAGGATTTCCGGTACCCGCCGCGAAGATAACGATTCTGCCCTTGTCCAGATGGCGCAAGGCCCTTCTTAATATGTACGGTTCGGCCACGGCATGCATCTCGATGGCCGTCTGAATACGTGTTTCATAACCGGTCTTTTCAATGGCGTCCTGGAGGGCGATGCTGTTGATAACCGTAGCCAGCATACCCATATGATCCGCCGCCGTTCGATCCATGCCGAAGGAACTGGCCGCCACCCCCCTGAAAATATTGCCTCCGCCCACGACGACCGCGACCTGAACGCCCAGCCTCGCGATCGACACTACTTCTTCCGCCATGTATTTGATCATTTTCGGGCTGATACCGAAGCTTTCATCGCCCATCAGCGCTTCACCGCTTAATTTGATCAGAACTCTCTTATAGCGGGGTGTTCCCAAAAAATTATTCTCCAAGCTGAAAACGGACGAACCGTTTGATCCGGATACTTTCGCCGATTTTGGCCACCGTCTCGTTCAGATAATCCCGGATCGAAATATCCGGGTTTTTGACGTAGGCCTGATCCATCAGGCAGGCTTCCTTGTAAAACTTCTTGATTTTTCCTTCCACGATTTTATCAACCATATTTTCCGGCTTGCCCATGGCCAGTGTCTGCTCTCTGTATATCTGGCGCTCCCTTTCGACGAGTTCTTCGGGAACATCCTCCGGTTGAATACCGGCCGGGTTACTGGCCGCGATATGCAGGGCAATATTTCTGGTAAATGTCTTAAAATCATCAGTCTTGGCCACGAAATCAGATTCGCAGTTTACCTCCACCATGACGCCGATCTTGCCGCCCATGTGAATGTAAGCATCTATTACTCCTTCAGCGGTTTCCCGTCCGGCACGCTTGGCGGCCTTGGCCAGGCCTTTTTTCCTTAAAAAATCAATCGACTTTTCTATATCCCCGACGCACTCGGTTAACGCTTCCTTACAGTCCATCATTCCAGCGCCGGACTGTTCCCGAAGCTGCTTAACCATGCTGGCAGTAATCGCTCCCATTCTGTCTACTCCTCCGTTGTTCCATGTTTATCCGCTTCGTTGTTTTCATCCACGCTGCCTTCAGCCAGATCGTCCTCATCGTCTTCCTGGTAATCCGCTATCGACGAAAAGCCGGATCTTCTGATACGCTCCACTATCGGACCGTCGGAACCATCCGAAATAATCTCCCGCTCCCCGGGTTGGAGCGTAACCGGCTCTGGTTTAACATCGGCTGCTTCTTCCATACCCTTATCAACGGCCGCCTGTTTTTTCTCCTCTCTGCGTCGCGCACCCTCCAGACAGGCGTCCGCGATTCTTGAAGTAATCAGACGAATAGCGCGAATGGCGTCATCATTACCGGGGATAATATAGTCGATTTCATCCGGATCACAATTTGTATCCACAATGGCCACCACCGGTATCCCCAGTCGATGGGCTTCCCGCACGGCAATCGCCTCTTTCCTGGTATCCACCACGAACACCGCGCCCGGCAACCTGGTCATATACTGAATACCGCCAAGCACACTATCCAGCTTGGTCCGTGACTTGGCCAGTTTGGCCTGCTCTTTCTTGGGATACATCTCAATTGAGCCATCGTTCACGATCTCATTAAGATGCTGCAGCTGGTCGATACTCTTCTTAATGGTTTGAAAATTCGTCAGCATCCCGCCCAGCCAGCGGTTATGAACGTAATACATTTCAACGCGATTCGACTCTTCATAAATAGTTTCCCGGGCCTGCTGCTTGGTGCCGACAAACAAAACCGGTTTGCCGTTTTCCACAACCTGCACCACAAAGTCATAGGCATCCCTGAACATCCGAACGGTTTTCTGAAGATCAATAATGTAAATTCCGTTCCGGGCGCCAAAGATATAGGGTTTCATCTTGGGATTCCACCGCCGGGTCTGATGCCCGAAATGCGCCCCCGCTTCCAGCAACTCCTTCATGGTCACGTAACTCATGCCTTCTCTCCTTTTAATGTGTTTTTCCTCCGCTCTCATCATCCCGACCCCGCACCCTGAAAAACAGGCACACCGCAGCCGGTCAGAAAACGTGTGTTTTTAAACGCCTATACCATTCAATAAATGTTGGATATTATCAAATCTCACCGGATCAAAACAACATTTTTTTCATCCTGCCGTAAAAAAATTAGCGGATCCGCCACCTGGACCGCCGCATCCGGTACACCCGGCTGCTAGACTTTTTTCCGTAATCGGGCAACCCGGTCATGTCCGGCCATATCTTTAAAGAAAACAATATCTTGGCACCATACGGCCGCTTCCGCCAGGGTCTGCACCCGTGATCGCTGATCCCAGCCGATTTCCAGCAGCAGCAATCCGTCGGTTGCCAAAAAATCACCGGCGGTCTCGATAATATGGCGGATATGGACAAGGCCATCCGCTCCGCCGTCAAGGGAAGCCCGCGGCTCGTAATCCCGCACCTCGGGTTCCAGCCGTAAAATTTCGGCAGCCGGTACATAGGGCGGATTGACGACGATCATGTCAAACCGGACGCTTTCGGTCCTGATTGCCGAAAACCAGTCAGAAGCAAAAAAAAGGACACGGTCCGCCAGGCCATGACGCAGGGCATTGCGCCCGGCCACCTGAAGAGCCGCCACCGAGCGGTCTGAGGCAAAAAACCGGCCGTCCGGTTTTCCGGCCGCCAGAGAAAGAACAACCGCCCCGGAACCCGTGGCCGGTTCAAACACCGACGGCATCCGGCCGGGCAAAGCGCTGATCCGGGACAGACCGGCCAGGGCGGTTTCCACCAGTGTTTCGGTATCGGGGCGGGGGATGAGCACATCCGGCGTGACCTCAATGTCCAGGTCCCGGAAAGCTTTAACGCCCGTTATGTAAGCCACCGGTTCGCGCCGCAGGCGTCGCTTTACCGGGAGCTGGTCAAGCGTCAACTCCCCCCGGGAAAGCGGCTGGTCGAATCGCATGTACAGGTCCAACCGATTTAATTTTAAAACATGCGCCAGCAGCAGCTCGGCTGAGATTCTGGGACCTTCAACCTGATGAGATGTAAAATAATCGGCCGTCCATTTGAGAACATTGAGGATGGTTCTGGGGGCATTATCAATGGGCATGGTTGGCGTCCAGCTTCTGAATCTGCTGGGCGTTAAAATAGGTAAGCAGGCCCTCAAAAAGTTCACCCAGCTCGCCCTGAAGAATAGTGTCCAGTTTATAAAGCGTGATGCCGGCCCGATGATCGGTCACCCTGCCCTGAGGAAAATTGTATGTCCGGATCCTGCCGCTTCTGTCTCCGGTACCGACCTGCCCTTTCCTGGATTCATCCCGCTTTTCATTCTGTTCCTGGATCATGCGATCAAGAAGCCTGGCGCGCAGCACTTTCATGGCTTTATTCTTGTTTTTCAATTGTGATTTTTCGTCCTGACAGATCACCACCATGCCGGTCGGTAAATGGGTTAAACGAACGGCGGAATCGGTGGTGTTGACCGATTGTCCGCCCGGGCCGCTGGAACGGAAAACATCCGTGCGGATATCCCCGGGATCGATCTCGACTTCCACCTCTTCCGCCTCGGGAAGGACCGCTACCGTCACCGCCGAAGTATGAATCCGTCCCTGGGCTTCGGTCTCCGGAACACGCTGAACCCGGTGGATGCCGCTTTCGTACTTGAAAAAGCTGTAAGCGCCCTGGCCGTAAACCATGAAAATAATTTCCTTGAAGCCGCCGGATCCGGTCTCATGGCTGTTCATGATTTCAGCCTTCCAGCCTTTGTTCTCCACAAACCTCCAGTACATCCGGAAAAGATCGTGGACGAAGAGGGCCGCTTCTTCACCACCGGTTCCGGCCCGGATTTCTATCAGAACGTTTTTGGAATCGTTGGGATCTTTGGGGGTAAGCAGATCTTTTAATCCGTGTTGCAGCAGTTCCTCCCGGCTGGTCAGGGTCTCAATTTCCTCTCTGGCCAGTTTCCTTATCTCCGGGTCCCGGTCATTCAGCAACTGCCGGCTTTGTTCGAGTTCTTTACTCGTCTTTTTGTACTGCTGGAAAAGATCCACGAGTTTTGAGAGTTCAGCGTGTTCCCGACTGTAACGCTGATAAGTCGCCCTCTCCCGGATGACATCCGGGTTCGCCATAAGGGCTTCCAGCTCTGAAAAACGGTCTTCGACCTCTTTTAACTTGTCTAGCATCTACTGTTTTGTTAACCGCCATAAAAACCCGGGATTATTTTTCTGCTTCGATTGATCCCTTACTTTTCCGCTCTTCAAATCTGGCATATTTCCTGCGGAACCGTTCAATCCTTCCAGCGGTATCAATCAGCTTCTGCTTGCCGGTAAAAAAAGGATGGCATTTAGAACAGATTTCAACGCTTATCGATTCTTTGGTTGATCCGACCGTAAACTCATTGCCGCATGCGCACCTGGCTTTGGCCTGAAAATATTCCGGATGAATATCTTTTTTCATTTCCTCTTCCTCCTGCTCGGTGTCTCTCTAATCCACACGTAAATTAAGGACCATATTTAAAGACATCACGAATTCATGGCCTGTAAAAATTCTTTATTATCTTTCGTGCTGCTCATTTTATCAAGTAAAAATTCCATTCCATCAACAGAATTTAATGAAGCCAGCAATTTTCTCAGCACCCAGACGCGGTTTAAAACACTCTTGTCAACCAGCAATTCCTCCTTGCGGGTACCCGACCGGTTGATGTCAATGGCCGGATAAACCCTTCTGTCCGAGAGTTTCCTGTCCAGCTGGAGCTCCATATTGCCGGTACCTTTAAACTCTTCAAAAATCACTTCGTCCATACGGCTGCCGGTATCCACCAAGGCCGTAGCGATGATGGTCAGGCTGCCGCCCTCCTCGATATTCCGGGCCGCGCCGAAAAACCGCTTGGGCCGATGCAGGGCGTTGGAATCCACGCCGCCGGAGAGGACCTTGCCGCTGGACGGCACCACCGAATTATAGGCGCGGGCCAGCCGGGTTATACTGTCCAGCAGAATGACAACGTCTTTTTTATGCTCCACCTGGCGCTTGGCCTTTTCAATGACCATCTCAGCCACCTGGACATGACGTTCGGCCGGTTCGTCAAAGGTGGAACTGATCACCTCGGCGCTGACGGAACGTTGCATA
>CAYSMV010000350.1:0-5342 GCA_964432245.1 uncultured Desulfobacterales bacterium | reverse complement strand
CGTTTCAGAACCAGGGCTCATGATTCTGCTTTCTGCCCGGACCGTTTCTGTTTTTTCTGATCCACTACTTTTTTTAACCACGCAAAACCGGGGGTGATCGATTCGGTCAGGTTGGTCGGCATCATGGTTTTAAAAGGCAGGCCGATATTCATGGCCCCGCCGGTTTTAAACAGATTTTCCATAACGGTCGGCAGCAGGGCCGCGGGCATGCCCACGCCCATTTCATCGGGGGTGATGCCGGCAAAGGCGCGGTCCCCCATGCCGGGAAGGACCACCTGGGGCCGGCCGGTCAGATACGGCAGCAGGCCGCCCTTGAGGCAGGATTCGCCGAACCCTTCAAAGGAGGAGAAGACCGGAAAGGTGTAATCGTAGCAGAGGGCCTGAATGATGTGGGTGATGTGAATGCCGTTGCCGAAGACCAGGATGGTGTCGGGATTCAGTCCCGCCGCGTGAACCGGGGAGCAGACCAGCCCGATCCGGCCTTTCACCTTTGCCGCGGTCGCCTCGTCGGAGAACAGGCTGCTGTAAAGGCCGATGCGGTTGGCCTCCGCTTCCCGGCTTTTATGCCAGCCCTGGGTCACCTGACTCTGGATGAACTCCTCATCCGTGACGTCCACCCATTTGTGGCCGGCCGACGAAGGCACGCAGAAATTGTCGTCGGCCGTGATGGCTGTTGTGGCACCCCAGGCCCGGGCACAGGTGAATGTCTGGCAGATGCACATTTTCTGGCCCATGGCCGAGGGCCGCATGGCGTCCGCGGGGATCTCGTCTTCCGATTTGATGTAAGTGACAGCAACCGGATAGGTGGGCAGATGGAGCTTTTCGTATAACTCCCTGCCCATCTTACGCAGTTCGGTCAGGTTCATGGTCTCCTCCATAGATGATTAAATTAACGATATCGGCGAATTAAATCTCAGAAAGGGGTGGTGTCAACGGCAATATCCCTGGTCTTTAAGCATTTTTAATGTTTTACACTCTTTCAACTCACAGGCTTTTTCCGCGTCTTTACATCCGGAAACGATATCGCCTTGTCTGAAATGAATAATCGCCCTGTTTTTGTAGGCCGCGGCACAATCTTCCTGAAGGCTGATGGCCTTGTCGAAGTCATTGATAGCCAGCTGATTCTTGCCCTGATTAGCGTAAAGGGCGCCTCTGTTATAGTATGCTTTTGCGTGAGCGGGATTCAGGCTGATGGTCTTATTAAAGTCATCAATGGCTTGTCGATACTGACCGAGTTTATAGTAGGCGATGCCTCTGTTATAAAAGAGTTTGTCACATAATTGATTGTAATAATATCCTCCGGCGGCGGCAAACGGTCTTAATTTCAGCGCCCTGGTGTAGTCCTCAATGGTTTTATCATACAGGCCCTGCTTCAGGTAAATGGAGCCTCTGCCAAGATAAACCAGCCAGTGACGGGGATTGATCAGGATTGACTTGTTATAATGATAGAGGGCCTTTTCGTCTTCGTCTTTGTCAAAAAAAGCGAACCCCAGGTTAGCATGCGCCAGATAGTTGTTTTCGGTGACGGTAAGGGCGTGGCTGAAAATCGAGATGCTGTTTTTCCAGTAGCCGCATTGCCGCCACGTTAGGAATCCCAGAACAGAAAGTATAACAATCGCCAAAGGGAACAAAACTTTTTTCCAGATGTTTCTCCGCCGGAATAAAAGGGGGATCCCCCAGGACAGCATAAAGGCAAGGCCGACTGAGGGGAAATAAGTGTAGCGGTCGGCTCTGGCCTGCCCGCCGACCTGTGCCACCAGCCCGATTACCGGTAGAAGCGTGCCAAGATACCAGAACCAGCCGACAAATAAAAAAGGCAGTTTTTTGATGCCATAAATTACCGCCACCGTAACGGCTGTAAGGAAGAGGGCGGAAACCAGGATCCTATCCGGAGGCAGCGGCCGTTCATAGGGATAAAATATGACCAGATCAACCGGCCAGAAGGTTTTCCCCACGTAGGTTGCGTAGGAGACGATGGCGTTTGCGACTCTTTCGGTAAAAAAGAGGTTTGTTATGTTCGCCACCGTGCCGCATTGATTTTGAGTCCAGATCGTCAGAATACTGATGGCGGCGGCCAGGCAGATAAAAGGTATTTTTTCCAGAACAAGTTTGCCTGCCGAATTAAAACCCCCTTTGTTCAGGGCATTCTGCCAGCGTCTGAGCGGCCAGTAATCAAGAAGCAGGAGTGCAAAAGGAAGTGAAACCAGCATGGGTTTGGCCATCAAAGCCAGGGCGAATAATATCAAGCCCAGAAGATATAGGGATAACCCCGGTTTTTCAGAATAAAAGGCATAGGCGTAAAGAGAGGCCATGCCGAAAAACATGCTTAAGACATCTTTTCGCTCGGCGGCCCAGGCCACGGATTCCACCCGCAGGGGATGCAGGGCGAAAAAAGCCGCGGCAAAAGCCGAAGGCCACAGGCTGTTGGTTGTCTTGTTCAGGAAGAAAAAGAGAAAGAGGGCCGCGCCGATGTGCAGCAACAGACTGACGATATGATGTCCGCGGGCGTCTGCTCCGAACAGTTGCCAGTCAAGGCTGTGCGAGATCAAAGTCAAGGGCTGCCAGTTGCCGGCGAGAACAGTGGTGAACGCCCATTTAATGGTTCGCGGATTTATACCCGACTGGACATAATTGTTCCCGGTGAGATAATCCGTATCATCGCAATTGATAAAATCGTTGCCCGCTATACGGCCAAAGGCGGCAAAAGAAGCGGCAACCAGGAGCATAATTATCAGATAAGTATATTTTCTGTTCACGGCTCTCCTGTTTTTCAGCTCGAACGAGATCTCAAACTGAGTTTTGCGGCGGGATGGCCGTTTTTTATTTTGATGAACATAACTTTAACATTTCCCGAGGAGAAAGCGCCGCCCCTGTTTGCGTCTATTTTAACATCTTACAATTACCCAGCTCGCAGGCTTTGCGGGCGTCCCGGTAACAGGCCTGTTCGCCTCCTGTTTTTAGATATGCGAAGGCCCTGTTGTTGTATGCATCCGCGTAATCGGGTTTAAGGCTTATGGCCTTGCTGAAGTCTTGGATCGCGTAGTGATATCGGCCGAGGAGTATATAAATAAGGCCTCTGTTGTTGTAGGCCTTTATATAATCAACGTCCCGGCGGATTGCCTCATTAAAATCATTCAGGGCGAGTTCATATCGGCCGAGCGATTTGCCGTAAATAATGCCTCTATTATAGTAGGCTTCGGCGCAATCAGGCTTCAGCCGCAGCGCCGTATCGTAATCTTCAAGGGCCTCTTGATATCGGCCTGTTTTTTCGTAAGCGCGGGCTCTGTTACAGTAGTAATAGTAATAGCCGAAACCTTCCGGGGTCAGGTCGATAGCCCTGTCATAATGGTAAATGGCCTTATTGACGTCATCATTTTCAAAAAGGGCTTGCGCGAGATGGTAGTGGATCTTACCGTTGTTTTCTGTTACCCGCAGCGCGTGATTAAAAAGGGTGATGCTGTCTGTCCAGTACCCGCACTGGTGCCGGGTCAATACCGAAAGGACGGCGATGAGGGCAAATGCCGTCGGGAACAGTAACATTTTATGCATATTTTTACTTTTAATCCAGGAGGGGATTCCCCAGGCCAGCATCAGCGAAATGCCTACAGAGGGTAGATAGGTATAGCGGTCGGCCATTGCCTGTGTGCCGATCTGGATCAGGCCGATAACGGGAATCATTGTTCCCAGATACCAGAACCATCCTGTGAATAAAAAAGGCCGGCTTTTGCGCCAGTAAAAAACAGCAATCGTGATCAGGATGAGAATGCTCCCTGTACCGGCGATTTTCCATAAAGGCAAGTCGAACTGATAAGGGTAAAATACGGACAGATTGAAAGGCCAGAAGATTTTTTCCAGATAAGCCACATAGGAAACAATGGCGTTGGCGGCCCGGGAAAATAACGGCAGGACTGCTACGGACGCGACAACATCTCCCTGGTTTTGCGCCCAGAAGGTAATCATGCATGAGGCCAGGGAGAGGAGGATAAATGGTGTTTTCTCCCACACGAGCCCGGTTATTTGCGTATAGCGGCTTTTGGCCGAAGCGGGCGGCGTTTTCGGCCAGCGTTTCAGCGGCCAGTAATCCAGCAGCATCAGGATTAAGGGCAGGGTCACCAGCATGGGTTTGGACATCAGGCTCAACACAAACAGCGCCAGGCAAAGAACGTAAGCAAAGCGTTTGGATGATCCTTCGGCGTAGAAGGCATAAGAATAAAGAGAGGCCATGCCGAAAAACATGCTTAAGACATCTTTTCGTTCCGATGCCCAGGCGACTGATTCAACCCTCAGGGGATGGACGGCGAAGAAGGCTGCGGCAAAAACCGCCGGCCAGAAACCGCGGGTTGTTTTATATAAAAAGAGGAACAAAAAGACCGTCGCCCCGATATGCAGCAACAGGCTTACCAGATGATGGCCCCCGGCGTTCGCTCCGAACAGACGCCAGTCCAGCATGAAAGAGATCAATGTCAGCGGATGCCAGTTGGAAAGCACGACGGATGAAAAGGCCCATTTAATAGTCTGAAGATTGATTCCTGTTTTAATATGAGGGTTCTCAATGATATAGCCGGTATCATCGAAATCGACAAAATCATTGCTTGTAATCCGGCCGAAAGCGACGCAGGAAATTACAATGAAAAATATAACGACAAGCCCGATGTATCGTTTTTTCATTTCATTTTATCCGGTTTATCGTCAGGCCGCGATTCTATCAGCAGAACGGTACTCATGGATTGCGGCATAATCTTCGCGTCCAGCCAAATCAGGGCCGCAAGGAGCTGGTTGACCCATTTGAACGCGGTGATCACCATACCTGGAGGCGAAGGAAAGGGCGTTGCCTTTATCCTGGCTTTTCGGTTCCCGGCGGTTAAAGTAATTACCGATATGACGGTAAGCATGATGATCTTTTCAAGCGGTCCCAGAACCTTAACCGTTTTCCGGGGGGACAGTCCCGCCGCGTTCAGTTTAGCGGTGATATCCTTTAAATTATATCGCCGATAGTGATGAACAAAGGCGTCGTCATGAGTGAAATAAGCGGTTCGGTGAGGAAAAGTAATGATGCATCGGCCTTCGGGTTGGAGCACTCTTGCCATTTCCCGTAGGGACTGGGTGTCGTTTTTAATATGTTCAATGACCTCTGAACTGACACAAAGGAGAAAAGCCCGGTCTTTAAAGGGAAGGGCGGTGCCGTTCGCAACAATAAAATTGCCCGCGCCCATTTTTTCTTTTAATTTTTGCAAGCCTGAAAATGACACATCCGTATAGATGGTTTGTCCGGTCAGGGTGAAAAGGGGCGAAATACCGGTTCCGATTTCAAGCCTCCAGCCCGGCGGATGGTTTTTTATAAC
>CAYSMV010000349.1:0-3842 GCA_964432245.1 uncultured Desulfobacterales bacterium | reverse complement strand
TGACGAAAGAGGCGATAACGGCCGCCAGGAGCGCCGGATCGGATTTGGGGAAAAGACCCAGGCGGAACCCCTCGGCAATCATCAGCGGATGGTCCACCCTAAGCTGGGAGGCCCAGCAACCATCGGCTGTAAGCCGGCCTGATTCCTCCGCGTATCCGGTCTCTTTCAGAAAATCGACATGATTCAGAAGGTCTTGCCATAAATCGACGTTTCCTTCCTGATTCACCTGCCGGGATTCTTGTTGCTGGTACCGGGCGAACGAGTGTTGCAGCAGATTGTTTATCTGGTCCAGAGATAAGGCCAGCAGAAGATTGAGTGTCATGGAAAAATTGATCCGGATCTGGCTGTTAATGTTCGAGGGAAGGGAGTTTATCATTTTGGCGATATGCCTGACGTCCATAAATTTTCCCGGAACCATAATCGCGAATCCGATATTGTCCTTACCCCTTCGACCGGCTCTGCCGGTCATTTGGTGAAATTCGATGGGCGTCAGAGGCATGAATTCCTTTCCGTTAAACCGGTCGGAATTAAAAACCACTACGCTTCGCGCCGGAAAATTGACGCCGGCGGCAACGGTGGATGTCGCGAACACGGCATCGAGCATCCCGCTGTTCATGAACTGCTCCACGGTTTTCTTCCAGACGGGCAGATGACCGCTGTGGTGCGCGGCCACGGCTTTCTCTCTGATATAGCGCAGCTGCTTATGGCCGGCCAGGTATGGAATGCGGGAGATGATAGCGCTGATCGTCTCTTCCAGCAGAATCTTCCTGTCTGGCGAACCATCAAGGTTTTCCCGGTCGCAGGATTCCAGCGCTCTGTCGCAGTCGGATCTTGATTTCATGAAGAAAATCGCCGGCAGCAGATTGTATCGTCTGAGAACGCGGAGGATTTCATTCATGGGAGGCAGGCCATAGCGGGGTAATTTATGGGAATCGCTGGTCTGCAGGGCGCGCAATGTCTTTTTATATATTTCACGCTGACCCGAATTTTCGGCTTCCGTCATCAGCGGGAAAAGCGTCCCCGACGGGTGAAGAAAAAGCGGATACAGCCGCACCGGTCGTTTGGTTTCCCTGACAACCTGACACGGCTTGTCGCGGATTGAGGAGAGCCAGGCGGCGATCTCATCCGGGTTGCCGATGGTGGCTGAAAGCAGCAGCAGCGGTATCCGCCGGGGCAGGTAGATCATTGTTTCTTCCCATACCACGCCGCGCTCCACGTCGCCCAGAAAATGGGCTTCGTCGAGAATGACCATGTCGGTGTCCAGGTCTTCGCCGCTGTGCATGGAATCGTAAAGCTGGTTTCGTAATATTTCCGTGGTCCCGATGATAATAGGCGCGTCCGCGTTTTCTTTTCTGTCACCCGTCAGGATTCCGGTGTTTTCCTGACCGAACCGGCTGGAAAACGACTCGAAGATGGAGTTACTGAGGGCCTTGAGGGGGGAGGCATACCATGTCTTTTTGCCGGCTGCCAGCATTCCGGTAATCACCTGTTCCGCGATCCAGGTCTTACCCGATCCGGTCGGCGCGGTGACGATACAGTCTGTTTTTTTAACAGCGGAGATGGCTTTTAATTGAAAGGGGTCGGGGACCCACTCACTTGTTTCCGGAACGCCGATAATGGAAAAAACTTTTTTCAGTTTGGGATCGCTGCCGGGTTGGAGCCGCAGCCTTGGCGGCTTTTTTCTGGTTCTGCCGCGGGAGCGGGTAGTGGTCGCGGCAGGGTTTTTCTCCCCGGTTTTGTCCGGATAGTGTTGTTTTTTCAAGTCGGGGTTGCCTGTCTGGTTAAAACAAATGATCCATCAGTTGTTTGATGTTCTGTTTGAGCGGGGACTCGGTATCGTAAGGGGATATTCCCTTGAGGTCCGCCTCGATCAATGCATTATCGTAGTTTAAAAATCCGGCGATATCAAATTCAGGAAGATGTTCCCTTAAAAAAGTCTTATCCGCCTCGTTGCGTATCTTGTTGCCGATCACGGACAAGCGATTCAGCCTGATTTCTCCGGCCAGTTTTTTGATCTGAAAAGCCGTTTCGATGCTGCGTTGTCCGGGTTCGACCACAATGATGAGTCGGTTGACCGCCATGGCCGTGGCCCGGCCGAGATGTTCCAGCCCGGCTTCCATGTCCATGACGACGACTTCGTCCCGCTGAAGCGTAATATAGGTTACCAGGGCTTTTAACAGGGCACTTTCCGGGCAGATGCAACCCCGTCCGCCTCCTTTGACGCCGCCCAGTTTCATCATTTTAATATTTCCGAGTTTAGCGGACAGGGCATCGGGCAGATCATCCACTTTGGGGTTGAGCTTAAAGAAGCCGCCGATAGTTCCGGGGGTGGATTCCGTCCTTTCCGCGATCATCTCCTTCATTTCGGCGATGGGTACGATTTTATCCGCGTCCCTGATGCCCAGGGCCGCCGCCAGGTTGGCGTCGGGGTCGGCGTCAATGGCCAATATTTTTTTATTATCATCATTTAAAGCGCGAATCAGCAGCGCCGCGACCGTTGTCTTGCCGACTCCGCCCTTGCCGCTTATGGCGATTTTCATTTTTTTTTACTCCTTGATTTCCAGTATTTATAAGAGCCCGCGTGTTATATGATCATGCTATATCACTTGCCGCCGTCTCATATCAAGGGTATAATCAACGCATCGCGCGTGATGGTTTTCCGGGCGGTCTTCAGGCAGGACACGCCGGAAGCGGATGCCATTTTTGACCTTTGAACCCGGTATTCTTGCAGCAGGTACAATAATTTGGAACGGAATATTACAAAAAAACCAGCGATCCTGGCTCCGGCCGGTAACAGGGCGGCTTTTTTCGCGGCTCTGGCCGCCGGAGCCGATGCCGTGTATTGCGGGCTGAAACGGTTTTCAGCGCGCATGACCGCGGAAAATTTCACCCCGGACGAACTGGCCCGCCTTGTCTCCATCGCTCATGACAGGGGGGTCGCCGTGCATGTGGCTTTAAATTCGCTGGTGAAACCCGACGAGCTGGAAGAGGCCGGTGCCCTGGCGGCTGAGCTGGCCGGGCATATCCGGCCTGATGCCGTCCTCATACAGGATCCGGGCTTTGTTGAACTCATCCGGCAAACCCGATTTTCCGGTCAGATCCATTTGTCCACGCTGGCGGCCGTGACCTTTGCCGGGGCGCTGGAAACCGTTTCCAGACTGGCCGGCGTCAGCCGGGTGGTGCTCCCCAGGGAATTGTCGATTGACGAAATAAAGCGGATGGCGGCCGCTTGTCCCAGCGGCCTGAGCCTGGAGGTATTTGTCCATGGCGCGCTTTGCTACGGCGTGTCCGGAAGATGTTACTGGAGCAGCTATCTGGGCGGGAAGAGCGGGCTGCGCGGGCGATGCGTTCAACCCTGCCGGAGAATTTACTCGCAAAAAGAAAAGTCAGGAAGATTTTTTTCCTGCCTCGATCTCTCTCTGGATGTGCTGGTTAAGCCGCTTCTTCAGATACCCGAGATTGCCGCCTGGAAGATCGAAGGCCGGAAAAAAGGCCCGCATTATGTTTATTATACCGTGACCGCCTACAAGATACTGCGGGATGAGGGAAATGATCCCGGCATGAAAAAAACGGCGTTGCAGTATCTGGAACAGGCTTTAGGGAGGGAAACAACGCATTATTATTTTTTGCCGCAGCGGCCGTATCTCCCGGCCGGCAGCGGAGAAGAAACCGCTTCCGGCCGTTTTCTGGGCAGGGTGGCGTCAGGCGGGAGGAACAGTTATGTGATACCGCGACTCAGCCTCTTGCGGGGCGATTTATTGAGAATCGGCTATGAGGACCGCCCTGGTCACGGTATCCATAAGGTCGGCCGTTCAGTTCCCCGGCAGGGGAGACTTTACTTG
>CAYSMV010000348.1:0-5374 GCA_964432245.1 uncultured Desulfobacterales bacterium | reverse complement strand
ACTCGTAAAAAGTCATAATTTGGATGGCAAAGTAAAAAGTTCAAGATCAAGGCGCGCAAATCCTGAGGAATGCAGCGTACTTAGCAGTACGTGAAATTCAGAAGGATGCAGCGCAACGCAGATATTGGACTTTTTACGAAGCCATCAATCCTCGCCCTCTTTTGCTGCCTTTTTTTCACCTCACACCTAATCACCTAACCACCTAATCACATACCCTTAAACCCCGAAACCATTTTTATTCTTTTTTTGAAAAATACAAATATACCAGCAGCCCCGCCCCGATGGTGGCCAGGCCGAACAGCGTGGCCGCGGGCCGGCTTTTGACGGAAAAAAAGATGATCCAGGCGTTTCCTAGGACAAACAGCAGGGGGAGGGCCGGATACAGCGGCGTGGCATATCCGGTTTTGTCCGGCGGATGTTTGGCGCGGACGCGCATCAGGCCGATGACGGTGAGCATGGCAAAAAGCGACAGAGTAAAGCCGATATAGATCAGCAGGGCGTTGAACGAGGCGGTCAGCACCATGACGACGGCTATGGCGGCCTGCAGAAAAATGGCCGCCCCGGGTGTGTGATGTTCCGCGTTGACCCGGCCCAGGGGTTTAAAGAAGATGCCGTCGGCCGCCATGGCGTAATAGACTCTCGGGCCGGTCATGATCATGGCGCTTAATACCGACAGCAGGCCCAGGCATACGGCTCCGACGAACAGGCGGCTGATATGGTCTCCAAACAGGGCAATGGCAGCGGTGGCGCCGATCTCCATCACCCCGTTCATCTTTTCCGGCGCCAGGGCGTAAATATAAACTATATTTAGCAGCAGATAGAGGCAGATAACGATGGCCGTACCGGCGATCAGGGCAAAAGGAATATTTTTTTTCGGGTTTTTGATTTCACCCCCCAAATAGGCGGCGGCGTTCCAGCCGCTGTAAGCGAATGAAACAAATATCAGGGCAATGGCGAATCGTTCCGCGGAAAAGCCCCCGGGCGGAAGCTTTGAGTGAAAATGGCCGAAAGAACCTTCTCCAAAGCACAGTCCCGCGCCGATGAAGACCAGGATAAAAGCAAGCTTGAACAGGGTCAGTCCGTTCTGCACCCGGCTGCCGGTGAGCAGGCTGTGATAGTGTACCAGGGAAAACAGGACGATGACGCCGATGGCGATAAAGGTAGACGGAGTGATGCTGATAAGCGTGATACCCGCCGGAGAAAAAGACCAGCCGTTACAGGCCGGAACGGCGAAAGCCTGAAAAATATAGGCGGCGAAAGCGATGGCCGCGGCGGCGATGGGAGCGGAAAAACCGACGATCAGGGAGATCCAGCCGCATAAAAAGGCCATGGGCTTGCCGAAGCTTTCCCTTAAGAACACGTATTCCCCGCCCGCCATGGGAAACCGGGTGCCCAGCTCGCCGTAGCACAGGGCCCCGCACAGGGCGAAGACCCCGCCGCACAGCCAGCAAAGCAGCATGGCGATCGGGCTGCCCAGTTCCGCCATGATAAACCCGGAGGTGGTGAAAATACCGGTGCCGACCATGTTGGCGATGACCAGAATGGTAGCGGAAAAGAGACCAATCTCCCGCCGGAGATGATTATTGCCGTTGAGCCTGTTCTTCATTTATAAAACCTTATGTTTCAGACACGGATTGGACAGATCCGATTCATTCCGCGGCTGGGCCGGTGATAAACAGACCGAGCCAGGCTTCCTTCATTTGTTTCACGTCCGTCAGGACGGTTCCCAGGCGGCTCTTGAGCACCTTTTCCTTGTCCGGATAGCCGGCGTAATAAACAATGGCGATGGGCAAATCCGGAGGATAATGCCTGACCAGCCGCTCGACCACCTTGCCCAGGGAACGAAGAGACATGTACCAGACCATGGTAGTGTCGTATTTGGACAGGTCTTTTAAAAGGTCGTCCTCCTTGTCCCAGTTTTCGCCGAACATGGACGAAGGAGAGGTCAGCAGGGTAAGGCGGTTTCCCTGCGGCGTGAAGGATCGCTTCAGGGCCGCGCCGGCGGCGTTGAAGGCCCCCAGGCCGGGAATAACCTCGAACAGAGCGTCGTCAAAGCCTTGCAGCAGATGATTCAGCGAGGGACCGTACACGCAGGCATCGCCGCCGTCCATCATGGCCACGGTTTTGCCCTGCCGGATCTGTTCCAGTACAAAGTCCTGCACCTTCTTACGTTGCTTCTCCGCCTTTTGCGGATCGGCTTTGTCGTCATCAAAGATATTTTCCCAGGGGTCAAAGGCCACCTTGCCGGGGTCGATGTGCGTGCCGAACCTTGCGAATCTTTCGGGCAAACGAGGCGAGCAGAGCAGGACATCGGCTTTTTGAACGATTTCCAGCGCCCTGGGAGCGGTCAGGTCCGGCCCGGCCGGTCCCATGCCAATCACATAGAGTTTTCCCTTTTCACCCGCCAGTGCCGGGGATATGAAATAGATGGCCAATAACAGAAGCACCGGCAGGTAGTTAATACGTGTTTTTGTCATAAGATTGATTATCCTTTTTATCCGAGAAATCCGTGTCTAATTTTATACTGGATTCCGGGCCAAGCCCGGAATGACGAGGTAAATACTTTTTGCGAAGCCATTATCATTTTGTCGTAAAAGTTATAAACGTCATCAATTGCAGGTAGTCCATTTCCGTATTCTTATCGACCGGCACCTTGTGCCGGGCATAAACAGAATGGAGCCCGGCCTGCTTGACGGGTAATTGGAATTCACCTTTTTTGTCGGTATCGATTTTTCGCCCGTCATGGGTATAAATGGTGATTTCTCCCAGGGGGAGGCCTTCATAAAGCAGGCGGAAGGGGATTGACGAGCCCGGCGCGGCCGTGGTGGGATCGGCCAGGGGGATAATTTCAAACAACAGGCCCGCCGGCCGCAGTTGCCGGTCCGAAAAGACGAAAATAGTTTTAGAAAACTGTCTTGAAAAGAAAGCGCTGATGACATTCAACCCTTTATTCTCGGCCTGTTCACGGGTCATTATTTTTTTACCGGCGGTGGTGTCGACGCGATAGCCCCAGTCGCTGACGACGGTCGCCATGGCCGCCGGCCGGTCCGTCTTGAAGGACGTTTGTTCGGGTTCGGTTATTGTCTTTATCGTCAGGGTCGTTCCATCCCCGGCATAGGCCTTGACTTCCTTGATACAAGCCGGGTCATAGGGGTGCGGGGGATCTTCAAGCATTCCGCGATTGACCACATAGTACCCGTCCTGCGCCGACACCCAGAGGTAATGGGCAAACGCGGGTGTCGTCAGAAAAAAAACAAGTATCATAAAACATGCTGCTCTTTTCATGGCCGCGGTCTCCTTTTACCAGCCAGTCTCCGCTGGTCTTTGAAGGGTCCGTAACCGCGGTTATCAGCGGTTTTGTTACCGTGGCGGCCGCGGTTACGGACCATGGCTATGGTGTTTTAAAACTCAAATTTTACGCCGCCCATGTAAATGGCTCCCGGAGCAATGGCTTCATTATCCACGCTGTCAAAAATGTTTTCTATGCTCAAATAGGCCGTCAGACGATCGAAAAACCGGCGGGAAACTTGAAGATCGACGCTCCAGAAGCTGTCCTTGCCCTGAGTCAGTTCGTCTATGTCATAGTACTTGTCGATATAACGGTTCCAGAGCAGGGTAACGTTAAACAACCGCGGATTTTGATATGTCGCGCCGATGTGTATCTTGTGCTTCGGGTCATCGGTCAGGTATTTGCCCTCTTCAAATGGATCCGCCTTGTTTTCTTCGATTTCCGATTCATTCCAGGTGTAATTGCCGAAAACCGTCAAATCGGTCCGGGGAGACCAGTTAAGCTCAGCTTCCACGCCGTGCATTTCCACTTCGCTGATGTTGTCCAGAATATATTCATTAAACGTTTTTCCGTTTTTTTCATAACTTTTGGTCAGCCGGGTGCCGATATAATCATCCGCGAAAGACTGGTAAAAGGTCAGGCTGCCCCGCAGCCCGTCCAGCAGCATTCTTTCCACGCCGATGTCGTAGGCCCAGATTTCTTCCGGTTCCAGCTTTGGGTTGGCGTGCCGGTAAGACCGGCCGCCGGAACGCACATGGACCTTGAAAAGTTCAAAGAGACTGGGCGCCCGGAAGCCTTTGCCGGCCGACGCCCGCAGGGTGGTTTTATCGTCCGGGTGATAGGTAATGCCGATTTTCGGCGAAAAACTTCTCTCTTTTTCGGAGCCGTATTTGTTGCGGTAGGGCACACCGGCATCCGGGTCGTCATCCCAGTTGGCGCCGTCACTGGTCTTGATCCAGTCATACCGGGCGCCAAGGTTGACGACCAGCCGGTCGTTTTCCAGAAATTTCATGTCCAGATTGATAAAAGGCGCCAGGTATTGCTGAGTGCCTTCGGCGCCTTCGTCCCGGTTACTGTCGATAAATTTGTCGTCATAGTCCCAGGCTGTTTTTTTAAACGCCGCCCCCATGGTTAAGCCGGCACGGTCGCTGATGGGCATGGTGCTCTGCAGGTCCGCGCCCCAGGTTGAAGATGGCGCGTCTTCCTTGCGAAGCAGCGAAGCATAATTATCCTTGGCGCTGTCCTGGTAAGCGATTTTATCCGCCTGGTTGTAGTAAAGCAGACACTTGATTCCGGAGCCGTTGTCGGTTTGCCGGGTATAATTCAAGGTATAATGATTGAGCTCAAGATCGTCATAAAAATATTTCCGGCTCTTTCCGGTTTCGTGATCATAATACAGGGCCGAAAAATCAAGGCTGGAAACATCATCCAGATCATAGCGCATTTTGCCGAATACCTTGCCGACTTCCCGATGCCGTTTGATCTCATAGTCCTGGGGGTCTTCCGTCATGTAAAATCCGTCAGATTCTTCATATCCGCCGGCAATCATGAGGCCAAACTTGTCTATTGTCTGGCTATGAAAGCCGTAACCGGCGTAGGTGTCGGAGGTTCCGGCCTCGGCCCGGACGGACGTTTTGCGATCAGTCGCCGGCTTTTTGGTGATGATGTGAATAACACCGCCGATGCCTTCGGAGCCGTACATGGCCGAAGACGGGCCGCGCACGATTTCAATGCGTTCAATGGCCTCCTTGGGAATATGCCCCCAGGCCACCCAGGCAATGGAGTTGTTGAAGTTGTCGTTCTGGGGAACACCATCCACCAGCAGCAGAACCCGGTTGCCGCCGACGCCGCGCACGGTGATGGGATTGGAAACGCCGCTGGTCTGCGCGCCGTAATGCCGCGTATTATAAACTCCGGGTACGCTGCGGATAATGTCTTCCACCCGGTCGAAGGGCGAGGCCATGATATCCTCTTTTGAAAGAACGGTGACGCTCTGGGCCGCGTCACTGACCGGTATTTCGTTCCGGGTAGTGGAAACCACGATATTGTCCAGTTTGTAGACCTTGGCGTTGGAATTATCGGCGA
>CAYSMV010000347.1:0-8078 GCA_964432245.1 uncultured Desulfobacterales bacterium | reverse complement strand
GATCAACACCCTGCGAAAGCACACATCAGGCATTAAAGGCGGCCAACTGGCGCGGGTCGGCTGCCCCGCAACGATTATTACGCTGCTCATCTCCGATGTCGTAGGCAACGATCCGTCCGCCATCGCTTCCGGGCCGACGGTTCCGGATCCCAGCCGCTATTCCGACTGCCGACGAATCATTGAAAAATATGGCATTAAAAATCATATTCCCGAATCCATCAGCCGCCATATCGCTTCCGGAATATCCGGAGACAAGGCCGAGACGCCGAAAGAAGACGACCCGGTTTTTTCCAAAACCCAAACTTTGATATGCGCCGATAACATGAAAACCATTCAAGCGGCGCAGGAGCAAGCCCGGCGCCTGGGTTACGAAACGCTTATTCTTTCATCCATGATCGAAGGAGAAACAAAAGACATCGCCCGGATGCATGTTGCCATCGCCAGAGAAATTCTGCATTCAGGAAACCCCGTCAGCCCCCCGGCCTGCATCCTGTCCGGAGGAGAAACAACGGTAACGATAAGGGGCAATGGGATAGGCGGAAGAAATCAGGAATTCTGCCTGGCCGCGGCCGAAGATATCGAGGATATAAATAACATCGTGATCTTAAGCGGGGGTACGGACGGCACCGACGGCCCGACAGACGCCGCCGGCGCCGTGGTTCATACCGGCATCCTCCAGAAAGCAAAGGCCCTGGGCTTAAATCCGCAGACTTACCTTAACAATAACGACGCCTATGCCTTTTTTAAGGCAACCGACGGGCTGCTGATAACCGGCCCGACCGGAACCAATGTAATGGATCTCAGAATCATGCTGATTACCTGAAAAGGGCCGATCCAACAAGACTTGCCGTAGGTGCTGGTTGTTTTTTTCGCGAAAACCGTTAAAAACATTGAAATAATGGATGATTGTCGTTACACTATTGATGGAATCGTCACTTTTCAAACAGTTGAGAATGAAAAAGTCGGTTTAAAGGCGATCACAGTGTACAAAAACAAATCCGTCTGCGTCGTAGTGCCGGCCTATAATGAACAGACCCAGATTCTCAAGGTTCTTGAAACCATGCCTGCATTCGTGGATTACATCGTCGTCGTCGACGATGCTTCCACCGACGACACGGCCGGGTCCGTCAGGCAACGCGCCAACCAGGATCAACGGGTTATCCTTTTGCGGCATGAACATAACCAGGGCTGCGGCGGAGCGCTTGTCAGCGGTTATCGCTGGGCAATCGAGCACGATATCGACATGGCCGTCAGAATGGACGGTGACGGCCAGATGAACCCGGAAGACCTGCCGGCCCTGCTTGACCCGGTGACGGAAGGCAGGGTGGATTACGCCAAAGGGAACCGGTTCTTTTCCGGCAAGGCCTATGCCCACATGCCGCCGTTGCGATATTACGGCATCGCCTTTCTCTCTTTGTTAACGAAAATTGTTTCCGGTTACTGGCATATCTCGGATTTTCAATCCGGTTACACCGCTATCAGCAAACGCGCCTTAAACCTGATCCCATGGGAACAACTGTATAAAAAATACGGCCAGCCCAACGATCTGCTGATCCTTCTGAATGTCCATGACATCAGGGTGGCTGACGTGCCGGTCGAGCCGGTCTACAATATCGGTGAAAAATCCGGGATAAAAATCAAAAAAATCATTTTTACCCTCGGCTGGCTGCTGTTGAAACGCTTCTTCTGGCGGATGAAGGAGAAATACATCATCAAGGACTTTCACCCCCTTATCTTTTTCTATCTGCTGGGAATAATCTTCGGCGCCACCACCATGCTTCTTTTTGCCCGGCTCTTCTGGGTATGGTACGTTACCGGTCATATACCACCCATCAACGCCCTGGCAGCCATGTTCTCCTTCATCAGCGCCGGCCAGTTCACGCTTTTCGCCATGTGGTTCGACATGGAAGCCAACAAAAACCTGAAAGACAAATAGAAAATGATCATGGACGGCCAGAGATCTGAAAACACTCCGCTCTTGAGCATTATCATGCCGGTCTATAACGAAAAGAAGACGATTAGAGAAAGCATATCGACGGTTCTGGCCGTGGCCTATAGAAAAGAGGTGATTGTGGTGGACGACGGTTCCACGGACGGAACCCGGGATATTCTTGAGACCATCCACCACCCGGATGTGACTGTCGCCTGTCATGATAAAAACAGCGGCAAAGGCCGGGCACTGCGGACAGGAATCGCCAGAGCCAGGGGAGACATCATTCTCATCCAGGACGCCGACCTGGAATATGACCCCGCGGAATATCCCACCCTGCTGCAGCCAATCCTGTCCGGCAAGGCTGATGTGGTGTACGGCTCCCGGTTCGCAGGGTTCGGCGCGCACCGGGTCCTCTATTTCTGGCACTACCTGGGCAACAGGTTTCTGACCCTGCTGTCGAACATGTTCACCGATCTGAACCTGACCGACATGGAGACCTGCTACAAGGTGTTCACGAAAGAAGCCTTAAACGGAATCACCATCGAAGAACCGCGGTTCGGTATCGAACCGGAAATCACCGCCAAAATCGCCAGGAAAAAACTGCGCATCTATGAGGTGCCCATCTCCTATTACGGCCGCACCTACGAGGAAGGCAAGAAAATTTACTGGCTGGACGGCCTGCGGGCCATCTGGGCAATTATCAAATATAACCTGCTGCGATAGAAAAGCAGATTTCGCCGTAAAATAAAAACGCTTCAGCGCCTTAGCCTGACAGCACCTCTTCAAACAAGCGCCGGTATTCACCGGCCATGCGATCCATGGTAAACATTTTTTCGACTTTGGCCCGGTTGTATTCTCCCATCTCACGGCGCAGGCGAGGGCTCTCGGCCAGAAGATGAATTTTCTCAGCAAACCCTTCAACATCCCCCACCGGGCACAAAAAGCCTCCTTTTCCATCGTCAATCAGTTCCGGCAGAGAAGAACAATCACTGGCCACCACCGGCAGCCCGCACGACATGGCTTCAGCGGCCACCAGGCCAAAACCTTCCCGAACCGTCGGGAATAGAAGGATGTCAGCGTTTCTGTAAACTTCCGGCATTTTTTCGTGAGGAACGGCCCCCAGACATCCCAGCCGCGCATGCGTTGCCGGCAGGCTGGAAGACCGCAGCCCGGTTGTGCAGGCGATAACGATGTTTTGATCCAGCCTGTCCAGAATGGGAACCAGCCATTGCGCTCCTTTTCGCCGGGTAAGATTCCCGCAGAACAGCACCTTGATCTTATCACCGTGTTTTGCTGAAAACGGCACCGAAGGAACAAAACAAGAGGTATCGATGCCGTTATAAATAACCCGGACATCATGAGCCGGGCGCAGCTCCCGCCTTACCTGATCAGCCGTAAACCGGCTTACCGCCGTAATGGCATCGGCCCGTTCAACGGCCAGACGCGTAAAAAATTTCAGATCGGTTTGATAATGAAAATATTGCAGCGAGCTGCTGTAAGGTTTCATGAACCGATCCAGGACATAGTTATGAAAGGTCAAGACCAAAGGCACGCGAGAGCGCGCATGGAAAAAAGCATAATCCGGCGTAGTGTGAATGAGGCCGGCGCGGGAGAACCGTCCCGGCAGAAAAAGAGAGGGCGGGAAAAGCGTCCGATAGGGATGATACGGCACCACCCGGTAGCCGGGGATAAGGCTTTCAACCGTCTTATGAACGACATAGGCGCCGTTGCCGACGGCCATGGGGCTGAGCACTGTTCCCGGGCTGGTCATGCTGTCAACCTCCTCCTCCCTTTCCCACCAGGTAACGCGTCCGCCGGTAAAGCGGATAAGAAAACCAGTACAGCCGGTAAATAAGACCCATCAGAAGGGATGGGCAATTTTTCCCGTGGGCCCGCCGCTCCTCATCGAAACGGGCTTTCAGCTGCCTCCACTCCCGCCGGGAGCTGACACCAATATCCCGCATCACGGTCAGCACTACCGGCGCCTTGACCAGTCGCGCGCCACGGCGATAGGCCCGCAGCAGAAAATCATAATCCATGCAGATCCCGAAACTCCGGTCAAAACCACGCAGCTCGTTCATCAGGGTTCTGCGGCAGAGCACGCCCTGATGGGGTATGCCTTTGAAGTTAAACCAAAAGTTAAACCCTCTTGGTTTGATAATCTTTTGCTCTCTTCCGAATACTATGTTACAGGCGATCAGGTCGGAATTACCGGCAAACCGCATGGCCCGCGCCAGGCTTTCATTATCCTTGAAATAATCGTCGGCCTGAAGAAAGACAACATAATCGCCGGCAGCCAGGGCCAGACCCTTGTTCATGGCATCGGCGATGCCATCGTCCTTTTCCGATATCAGATGATCAATACGGTTCCTGTACTTGTCGATGATAGACAGAGTACCGTCGCTGGAGCCGCCGTCCACAATAATATATTCAACCGGTCGCCAGGTCTGCTCCAGCACGCTCTGAATCGTCTGCTCGATATAAGCCTCGGCGTTCAGGGAAACCGTAATAATGCTTATCAGGGGTGAAGACATAGACCCTCTTTTTATCATGCCGCATTATACTGAGAGGCAAACGGTTATACCGGTATATCGTCTAAAACAGTTCAACGTCATCAGCGATAACTGATATGGAACTTAATTACTCGAATGATAATGTGACAACGTCGTTCCGATGATTCTCATCAATTCGTCTCCCAGCTTCCGACACCGCTCTTTTCCTTTTTGAAGCAATTCTTCGGGACTGGGACGTTGATGTCCCGCCTTGAGTGCCAGCAGCATCTTTTCCGCAAGATCCGAAGCATCACGGACTTTAAAAAAATATATATCCGGCTCCTCCCAGATCTCCATATTGACCGGGATGTCCGACAAGATGACCGGCACGCCAAGCGCGATGGCATCGTAGACGCACCCGCCTCCCGGGCCCCCTTCCAGCAATGTCGGCTGAATGACTGACACGGAATTGTACATGATTTGAATCTGATCTGTTTTGGGGAGATAGCCCAGAAAATGGATATAAGGAGCGATCCCCATATGCCGGATTTGTTGTTTTAATTCATCAAAATATCGGGGATACCGGTAATCCCGGGTGCTTCCGGTGCAGACAAAATGAAAATCATTGATGCCATGGACATTCATCAACAGACGCAATGCCTCAAAAGCCGTTATATGGTCTTTATGACGCCAGAGCTGATTCGAAATAATAAAATATTTTTCCGGAAGTGAATATGTCCCCTTGATTTTATCGATGTTTTCCCGCGTCACATCGCGCAGCCAGTTTTCGCGGGGAAACGGCGCATAAGGTAAGGTAAAAACCTCGCATTTATGCCCGGGATAAAACTGATTGACCTGATTCCTGACGGTTACGGAATTCACCATCACGCTCCGGGCATCCGCCAAAAGCTGTGCCACATAAACATTCCTGGCTGCCAATTCATCCTTTGAGAAGAGCGAAGGGAGCAAACGATCCTGAAAATCGTAGATATACCCTATCCATGGAACGGGAAAAGATTTTCCCATCGACCGGTTAACCGGGAAAACAATATCCGCTTTTATCTGTTTCAGAACGAATGCCAGCGGCCGGGCGTAATTGTCGCAGAAAACAGTTTCAAAACGCCCCTCAACTTCTTTAAAGTACTTGAATATCTGTTCACTGGAAAGAGATGCCGTCATATACGCTTTCCGCCCGAAAATCAAACGACCTGTTTTTTTCAGAATCATTCGCAAGCGGATTAATTTCCATGAAACGGAACTCTCTGATTGAAGTAAATCAAGAATACCGTTTTTCAAAGACGACAGAAAATATAATATATTCCTTGATCCGCTGACTGGCAATTCCGGGTTTCTGCCCGGCAGGACCAGATATATATCAATGATATTGCCGTTGCTTTTTTCAGTCAGAGCGGTCAACCATAGACGGACCAGATCAATCCCGCCGGCCCAGAAGGCGTTATTGGCCAAAACCGCAACGGTTATCTTTCTGTTCATCTTATTTCCCTGGCGGGGTTGCCGGCATAAACCCCGGGATGCTTGATATCCCTTACAATAACTGAACCGGCGCCGATTAAAACCTCGGCACATATTGAAATCTCATCCCTCACCACGGAGCCGGCGCCGATAAATGACAAGTCCCCGACAGATGCTTTGCCGCATATCGTTACATTCGGCGCGATATGACAATGACGGCCGATAACGACTCCATGTTCAATGATAGCCGCGGTATTGATTATCGAATTCTCCCCGATAACCGCTTCCGGCCCGATATGGCAGAAATTGCCGACAAAAACGCCGGACTTTATTAACGATAATGGACTGACATAAGCAAGATTTGAAACTACTGACACCAGGTGTTCTTGCCCGATACTTTCGAACACTTTCTTTCTCTTCTTGTTGTCCCCGATTGCGACAAAGCACAAATCATCTTGATGTAAAACAATTTCTTTCCTGACGTCATAGCCGTAAATCTTTTCATTTTCCCGCGCATTATCATCAACAAAGCATGAAAAAGAACCGACCTTGTTCGCGAGAATAACATCCGCGACACTCCTGGCATGGCCGCCGCACCCGAAAATGATCATTTTCGATTTCATATCACCTCTTAATTGTCATGGAGCAAATCTGGATCTTCAATAACCTCCCCCGCCGCAAGCAGCGGGGTATTAAAACAACAACAATTGGCGATCTTCATGCAATTTTTGATATTTTGCCCCTTGGCTTTTGACATATTTTCCAATTGTATCCTCATTTCCATGCTTACCAACGGTACTCGCAAAATACCCCTCCGTCCAAAATTCGCCTCCCCACAATTGTTTCTTAACTTCGGGGCATCGCCTAAATACTTCTCGGGCAGTAAGACTTTTTATCATTGTGACGATCTTTGTCACGCTATATGTCGGTACCGATTGCACCAAGAAATGAACATGATCATTATCTGTTCCAATTTCCAAAAACTTAAGTTGGTAACGTTTTTCGATTTCCAAGCATACTTCTTTGAGAACCTCATCAACATAATTTTCAAAAACCGCCCGTCTATACTTAGCCGGAAAAACCAAGTGGTATATCAATACTGTAACATTATGGCTCTTATGTATGTAGTCGCTCACACATGCATATTACGCCGCAAGCGGCGGGGAATACAACCCCAAGGGATTTAATAGCCAAAAGGATACCGACCCTCCCTATAAAACAACGCTTTCAAACTTAGACTATATTCAACACCATCCATGTACTGTGTGCATTGCTTGCAAACTTCAGGCATGGATCTTGTGCCGAAGGACGCCTTTATTTTCCCGTATTCTTCGTTATTCCAAATCTTCTGGAGGCTCTGTTTGTTACAGTCCCCTACGATTAACTCAACGCACTCTGAATTCATGCAACCGCAGGCGGAAACCAGGCCGGAGGAAGTTATTGCCGGACCGATGTAAAAAACAAAACAAGGGTTTCTTTTATTATGAACTTCTTTGTTGGCCTTTAATATTGCTCCGGATGGCAGGTCGTGTTCCGTGATCAGCCCTCCCCAGTTGCCATATACATTATCTATAATAATTTCGTATCCAAGCTTTTTATATTCCATAATATCGTTCTTCTTTATTTTAGATTTATCTGCAACGCGAAACAGCAATCTCAGAGGATATTCGGGCCTGATCTTATTTCTCAGTAGGGCAAATTCCTTAATATTCGTCGTGACTTTCTCGAATTCATCAACACCATACATTTCTTTGTATGACTCTTTCGATGTCCCGCCGATACTAAATTGGATGAAATCCGTATTCTTAATGATATAATTCCAGTTTTCTTTCCCCGTTGCGTCAAGAGAGATGCCATTTGATGTCAGACTTATCATACCGATATTATGAAACTGCCTCGCTGTTTCAAGTCTCTCAAGACAATATTTATCTAAAAAGAATTCTCCGACTATTGGGGTAAGGATAATAGCTCCACCGCCCATTTCCGAGTATTCTCTGATTATTTTCTTATATAAATCGAGTTTCATAATTTCTTTTTTTCGTGTACTTTTGACATAAGCACAAAAGCAGCATCTGGCGTTACAGATATTTATTGTTTCAATGTTTAATGCGAAAGGCCGCTTTTTTAATAATTTCTCTAATCTTATATTTTTTTTAATAGTCTTTTTTAAGATGCTCTGC
>CAYSMV010000346.1:0-3296 GCA_964432245.1 uncultured Desulfobacterales bacterium | reverse complement strand
AATCACGGTCACGGCAAACAAGCCGGTGCGCAACACGCTGGACAATCCGGCGGAGTTGACCTTGGAGATACGTTCCGACACCGGCAAGGTCTACCCGGTTATCGCCAAGCCTGTAAGTGACGCAACCGGGGCCGCAGGGCGTGAGGGTTGGACGGTATGGGAAGCGACAGTGCCGGAAGGTGTTGAAAGCGTCTGGCAGATCGAAATCAGACTGGAAAATTATTACTCCCTGGCCAGGGTAAAAGGCATCAAGGCGACTAAGACTTGGATTACTGACTGGGAGCCGCCCACGGCAAAGATTGAGGTCAAAAAATCGGAATCAGAATAATGAATGATGAAAAAATAACTGTACTCAGTCCGGGCGACGAAGGCTATGAGGAGGCGGTGATAGCCTACCTTCTGAATATATGGGGAATAGATGATGGCAAGCGAGTTTATGAAAGATTGGGTAATGAGGCAGGAAGCGAATCGGGCGCATCTCAAAGTTGAATTGACGCCGTTGCTTGACGAACTACTCAACAGGGCGGCGCTGATGATGACAATCAAAGAGGTCCAGTTGCAAGCGGCGCAAGACGAATTGGAGCAAATAAAAAATGACAAGCGATCTGCAAGTAAAGGTGTGTACCGATAGAATGGACAGGATAGAGAGAGAAGTTAAATACGTGAGACAAGAAGAGATTAAGCCACTGAGGGAATTTTGTTTTGGCAACGGCAAGCCGGGTGCAGATGATACAATCCGGCTCTTGACTTACTACACCAAGATCGGCCTCTGGTTCCTGGGAATAATTGTTTTCCGGATTGTTTTTGAATTCGGCTCATGGATATTCGAGAAAATATAATGAGCAATTTATTGCAGGCGCTGTCGGCTGTTATCACAGGGCTGCTAACCTGGCTAACAGACTTATATAACAGGGCTAAACTCAGGCGGCTGGAGACAGAACAGGCGGCAAGGAAAAAACAGGAACAAGCAAAAAATGACATATCTCAAGTTGAAGTTGAAATTAACACAAAGCCGAAAGATGATGATGCTCAAGGCACTATTACTAATCCTTTTGGCGGCTGGGATGAATAATAGTTGTGCGCATTATGTTTATGTGGAAAGTCCGGCGCCGATTATCCAGCACCCGGAGCGTGAGCCGTTGCCAGTCATTTCTCAGGCTGAGATCAATGCTATTCCGGAGCCGGTGAAATTGAAACTCATAGAACGTGAGGGAATCTTTCGCAGGGTAATAAACATATACCAGTACCGGGTTGAGAAATACAATGAATGGGCAAACTCTACCAGATAAGGACGCGTTCGCTGAGATGAAAATATCTGAATTGCTCGGATTGCTTTGTTATGATTTAATCGTCCATTTTGATTTGAAACTACAGCCGGAAAGCCTGAAAAAACTGGAGGAAATAAAGGCCGGACGTAAATATAAAAGCAGTGATAAAAATATGAAATTGCTTTCCATGATTCATCATCTATTAAATAACTTGGGTAGCCGTGGGGAGATTATATTGTAAGCCTGATACTCATTAGTATCGGGGAATGAAACCGAAAGGATATTCATGGCAGCCAAAAAAAACACTTGTCCGATATTTACTCATGCTATGCCGTCCGGGAAATCGCAGTATTTTCTATTGACATCTGACAGGCATATCGACAGTCCTAAGAGCAATCGGCGACTGCAAAAGGAACACATGGAAGAGGCAATCAATAGGGGCGCTCCGATTATTGACCTTGGTGATATGTTTGATGCTATGCAGGGCCGGGGTGATAAGCGGTCAAGTAAATCAGATCTGCTTGACGCATTAAAGTCTGCAACATACAAAGATGACCTTGTGGATTATGCCTATAATTTTTTAAAACCTTATGCGAAACAGTTTGCCTTTATCGGTATCGGCAATCACGAAACATCGCAACTGAAATATCACGAATCATTGTTGATTGATAACCTTTGCCACAGATTGAAGGTGGAGGCAAAAAGCAACGTTATAGCCGGTTGCTATGCTGGATTTATGCTGTTGCGCTTTGTCCAGGGTAGCATTGTAAACAGGACAAAGAGCAAGACCCTGAAAGTCTATTATAATCATGGCAGCGGCGGCGGTGCACCCGTTACTAGAGGCATCATAAAAACAAACAGGCGCCAGGTGGCTATTGACGCTGATATTTACCTGAGCGGTCATACTCACGAAAACTGGTCAATCAGTCTGCCAAAGAAAACAGTAACAGAGCGTGGAATTGTTAAAGTTCGGCCAACGTTACATATTCAAATTCCAAGTTATAAAGAGCATCCAATTAACGACCGCTTTGGCTTTGAGGTCGAGAGAGAGTTTGCTCCGACAATTCCGGCAGCAGTCTGGCTTCGAGTGTGGTGGCACAATCACGAATTAATGTTTGACGCTGAAAGGGCCTGGTAATATCGATATCCCGGTATTCTGCGAATGGAAGGACTTGATGCTGTGGCAAAAAAAGTGGAGCAAAAATCAGCCGTTGAGAAGTGGCGAGAGCAAAGAGATCAGCTGATAGAGGATGCACAGATTACGGCAAACGTTCTGCTGGCAGAATGGCAAGCGGCTCTTAAACTCCTGGATTGGGATATCAGCGTAAAAATTTTCAGACTGCACGAACTCGGAACAGAGCATGACGGGTACAATCAAATTGACGGCGGCCTGAAATCTTCTCGGATTGCCTTATTGTGGGAAGAGGAAAAGCCCGACTATGAAATTGAATCGACGTTGATCCATGAACTCTTGCACATTCATCTTGACTTCTGGGATACGGATTCCGGCGGCTGTGAAGACACGCTGAAAGAGCAAGCGATTGAGTCAATCGTTAAAGCACTCTTGGAATTAAAATATGATGACAGTATCGAAATTGAATAAAGGTGGTGATACGAATGGCAGAAAAAAAAGCGAGGCAAAGTAAACTTAACTGGACCGGGCTTGCGCTGGCCGTTGCCGGGGCATTGCAGGCGGTCGGCTGGACTGAGTTTCTCGGAAACGAGGTGGCCGGAGTGATTACCGGGGCGCTGGGTGTTGCGGTGATTGTGCTTCGGACATGGTTCACGGACAAGGCGATCGCAAAATAATTGATGGTCAAAATTTGACACACCTGCCAAAGCGTAGGCTGTGATCTGGCGGCGTTCAGCGCTGCCTGCAATTTGAATGACGCCGTCTTTGATTCACCCTTTGCTTGACGGCTAGATGAAATGTGTGCCCCTATGCCGGGGCGTTTTTTTTGCCTCCGGATAATTCCCCACCGTCCGGCAGATAATCTGCAAGTGTATCAGCGCAAAACGCTATATATA
>CAYSMV010000345.1:0-3294 GCA_964432245.1 uncultured Desulfobacterales bacterium | reverse complement strand
GGCCGCGGCCCCGGCGCCCCCCCCCCTCAGGGAGGCAGGAACCGGGGGCAAAAGCAGAAGGGTCAGCCATCAATTGATCCGTGGTGGCATTCAATAATACCGTCACGCCGTTAAAGGCCATATTCCAGACCAGCTTCTGCCACCTGGCCAGAGCCAGATCTTCAGCCAGATCGACCTCGACGTCCGCGGCCCGGAAAGCATCTGCGACCCGTTCAAGATCAGGCGTTTTTCCCGCGGCCGATCCATCTTCCCGGTACTCCCCCAGCCGAACGGACCCGAAATCAAGATGCCGGATGTGACCCGGACCGATCTTATTGCTGCATAAGAAACACAGCCCGCCTATGACAACAGCCCGCGGGACGATCCGATGGATCGTTGCCTCAACGGTAAAACCGTTCTGAAGCGCTACCACCACGCCCCCCGGTTTGACGACATGGGGCAGGATTATCGGTAATTGATCGTTGGCCGTCGTTTTCAGCGCGACGATAACAACATTACAGCGCGGCATATCTTCAGCCCGGCAATAAGCATTCACCTTTTCCAGCCTGAAATCGCCGTCTTTGGAGTCGATCACCAGCCCGTTTTTCCGGACATGGTCATAATCGCCGCGCAGCAGAAAATGCGTCTCAAACCCGTGCCGGCACAGCAGCCCGCCATAATAACCGCCGACCGCGCCGGTACCGATAATCGCGAAATTCATTATACCTCCCGAATGGCGCGAATCTGTTCCGATAAAAAAACGTCCCTTTCCCCGGTAAAATACGGGCATGTAAAAAGGCGCCACGGTACCGATAGAGTGTCTGAAAGCGCAGGATAACAAAAGACGGGACGGAAGCAAAGGATTAAAGATCCGTCAGATAGTCATGATTGGACATTGGCAATCATTATTGTCCGGAACAATACTTCAGCGCCTTCGGGCAAAGTTCTTCACCCGAATTTTTTCTGATAAGCCAGACAGGACCTGTTTTTTCAACAAACAGTCGGTCTGAATATAAACAATTGCTTATGTGACAAAAAACCATTTTTTCATTTATTCTGGACAATAGTGAGTGGCAATAAAAGAATCAATCGGTCGGAAAAACAAAAAGGCAAAACCGGGCGCTTACAAAAAAGCGGCCGCGTTTTTCTGCATCTTTTTAAAATCATCGTCCGTGAGTCCGGCCCCGCGGACAACGCGTCTGGCGCCTTCCCGGTCCCTCAGGTCGGAAGGCGCGTGCGTGTCGGTATTGACCACCATCCCGACGCCGTGCTTCCGGGCCAATGCGGCCACGTGGCCGTTGGCTAAGCTGTGTCCGGCCCTGGTAGATATTTCCAGCAGCACCTTGCTCTTTCCGGCGGCGATCACCTCTTCTTCCGTGATCAGGCCTGGATGCGCCAGCACGTCAACCCCGGCCTCGATGGCCGCCCGATTCGTGCCTTCAGCCACCGGCTCCGACAGGGTTTCGCCGTGAACGATAAGGATTCTGGCGCCCAGAGAACGCGCTCTGGCGCAGACATCCGGGATCAGCGCTGGCGGAACGTGGGTGATCTCAATGCCGGGGATCACGGTTATGGCCATGACGCGATTCAATTCTTCGGCGACTTTGACCAGCCGGGGAATAATAAAATCGATATTGGAAGAATCACCGTGATCGGTCAGGCCGATCGCTTTCAGCCCCAGATATTCGGCCCGCCTGGCCAGTTCCGAAGGGATAAGGACGCCGTCACTGAACAATGTATGGGCATGCAGATCGATCATTATTCTCACACCTTGTATTTGCCGAAATCTTCGGGTGAAAGTTTATTAAGATACTCGGCCCACTTTTTCCCTTCCTCGCTCTCATCTTCCATTTCATAATGTCTTTCCCCCTCACCGGGTTTTAACACGGCGATCACTTTTTCATCGACATAGATCGGGGCGTTAAACCGGATAGAAAGAGCAATGGCGTCGCTTGGACGCGAATCCATATAAAAAACCTTGTCCCCGGAAGCAAAAAAAAGTTTCGCGAAAAAGGTATTGTCCCTTAAATCGCAAACCTCGATTTTTGTCAGGGTAACATTCATCCGGGTTATAAAATTTTTAAACAGGTCATGCGTCATGGGGCGTTCAAAATCGATTTTCTGCAACGCCGACGCGATGGATGCCGCCTCCAGCAGTCCGATCCAGATGGGAATGGTTTCATTGGTTTCAATCGTCCTTAGAACCAGAATCGGAGCGTTGGACTCTTCGTCAACCGTAAGACCGACGATTCTTACCTTATGCAGCATGAAAGCTCTCCCTTGTTCCCTTAGTATGATTACCCCCGACGACCACCCGCCCGGACAGGCTGTGGGCGAATCCACCGTCAACACGAACCCGAACCAGATCCCCGGGTTGGACGGCGTCTCCGGGCAAACAACCGTCAGGGAGCATAAAATTAACGACCTTGTTGGTGGCCGTCCGTCCCGTCCACTGGTCTTGTCCGGGCTCCGAAACGCCGGCTTCGGAGCCCGAACGTTTACTCGGCCCTTCGACCAGAACTGAGACTGTCCGGCCCACCAGAGACATGTTCTTCTTCTCGCTGATGCCCCTTTGAAGGTCAAGAAGCAAGTTCAACCGCCGCTTCTTTTCGTTTTCCGGAATCTTACCGGAAAATTTCGACGCCGGGGCCAGAGAACGATCAGAATACATAAATCCAAAAATACCGTCAAATCTGATCTCTTGCAACAAACTCAATGTCTCCTCAAAATCTTCCGGGGTTTCTCCCGGGAAACCGACGATAATATCGGTCGTGACGGCTATGTCCGGGGCCGCCTCCCGAAGCCCGGCAACCCTTTCCATAAAATCCTGCCGGCTGTATTTCCGGTTCATGCGTTTTAAAATTCCGCTGGAGCCGGATTGAACCGGCAGATGAAAATGATGACATAATTTATCAAGCCTCCGAAAAGAATCGATCAAATCGTCGGAAATGTCCTTGGGGTGTGAAGTGGTAAACCGGAGTCTTTCGATCCCCCTGACCTCATTGGCCATGGCGAGCAGTTGCGGGAACGAACATAAGCCTTCCTTGTTGCCATAGCTGTTGACGTTCTGGCCCAGAAGGACCACCTCCTTCACGCCTGAAGCCGCGAGTTCACCGATCTCGTCAAGAATACGTTCCGGTCGTCTGCTGATTTCCCTTCCCCGCACGTAGGGAACCACGCAATACGTGCAATAATTATCACAGCCTCTCATAATGGTGACAAAATCCGAAACCGTTTTCGGACGGCGGCGGCACCGGGCGAATTCCGACTCCTCATCAATTGTTTCCGCCATGGTTGTATCCACAACCCGGACGT
>CAYSMV010000344.1:0-1721 GCA_964432245.1 uncultured Desulfobacterales bacterium | reverse complement strand
GGAAAACTCACCAAAAAGGGTGAATCCCTGATCCTGGCGTTGGATAAAAATATCCTGGATAAAAATATCCTGCAACCCTATATCCAGCCGGAGTAAACTCAGCCCTCCCCGTTTTGGTGTTGTTCTTGATTGGCGTTTCCATCCATAAATAACTGGCCACTAAGATTTTCTGTGCGTAGGTTCAGGATGGAATAAGAACAGGAAAAACGGTATGGCAGTTCGGGAATCAATATACTATCAAAGCCCCGGGACGGTTAAAGACAATAAAAATGGTCCGGTTCAAAAATAAAACGGTAACGTCATCATCGACCAGGCCGGGGAAATTCTTTGCCACGGTGTTCGGCCTGTTTTTCATTGGCATGGGGCTTTTGTTTACGGGGTTTATCGTCCGGCAGACCGTCACCGACGTCAAATCCTTGTCCTGGGAAAAAACGCCCTGCACCATCACCGGCGGCAAGGTGACCACGGTCAGCGACGGGTATGCGTTCGAGGTTGAATACAGCTATCTGGTCAACGGCGCCGCCTTTCGCAGCCGGCAGTTCAAACCCGGCATTGCCGGCAGCACCCATGACGATGTTTCCAAAGCCGATGCCCTGGCCAGGCAATATGCGCCGGGCGTAGACACCTTCTGTTTCGTGAACCCGGCCAATCCGGCTGAGGCCGTTTTGGCCCGGGGCAGCCTCTGGACCGGTCTGCTGGTACTGTTTCCCATGATTTTTGTTGTTGTCGGCGGCGCGGTTATCTATGGGGCCTGGACCACCTCGGCCGGAAAGCCGGAAACCCGGTCCTTTTCCGCGAAAGCGTCCGGGACAAAATTCGGGAGGTTTTTCCTGGCCGGATTTTTCCTGATTTTCTTTGTGGCCGGTTCGGGGTTCGGATACTTCCTGGTCTTTCCGGAATTGACAAGATATATGAACGCGGACAACTGGGTCAAGACGCCCTGCGTCGTCCAGTCCAGCCGGGTTAAAAGCCATGACAGCGATGACGGCACCACCTACAGCGTTGATATCGTTTATGAATATGTTTTCAACGGCCAATTCTTCCGGTCGGGAAAATACAAATTCATCGGCGGTTCGTCCAGCGGATATGCCGGCAAGGCCGCGGTGGTCGACCAGTACCCGCCCGGCAGGAAAACGATCTGCTACGTCAACCCGGACGATCCGGCCGAGGCGGTATTATTACGGACAATGGGGCCGGAAGCCTTGCTGGCCCTGCTCCCGCTGGTTTTCATCATCGTAGGGCTGGGCGGGTTTGTTTATGCCCTGAGAATGGGTAACGCCGCCGGGACCGGCCCGGCCGGAAAAACATCGGGGCCGCGTTTCCGGGTCCATACCGCCAGCGGCCGGACGATCTTAAAGCCGAAAACGTCCGCTGCCGGAAAAATCATCGGCAGCCTTGCGGTGTCCGTTTTCTGGAACGGGATTGTTTCGGTCTTCGTGTACCAGGCCTATGCCGGCTGGCGGACCGGGCATCCGGAATACTTTCTGACGCTGTTTTTAATCCCCTTTGTGCTGGTCGGGCTGGTAATGATCGGCAGCATCTTTTACTTTATCCTGGCCGCGTTCAACCCCAGGCCGACGATCAGTCTGGCAACCCACGTTATCAGGCCGGGGGAGGCGGTTGCCGTCAACTGGGCCACTTCCGGAAACGTTTATAAAATTCAGGATTTCAAGCTCCTGTTAATCGGAGAGGAAACCGCCACCTACCGCCGGGGAACGGAC
>CAYSMV010000343.1:0-1546 GCA_964432245.1 uncultured Desulfobacterales bacterium | reverse complement strand
CCAGGCAATTGACACCGTGCTGACGGAATTGGCTGATATTGTTGGGGAGATAAAGGGTACTGATTTTAGAAAGCTCATTATTTCCATAGCGGCCGGGATCCCCATCAAAAAAATCGAGGACCGGCTCTATGCCCGTATTGACGCGACAACCGCGTCTATGCTGCCTATTGTCCGGGTCATGCCGAACACGCCGGCCCTGGTCATGGCCGGCATGAGCGGCATGAGCGTCAACCGCCATGTCACCCCGGAAGACAAAGCCATGGCCATGACCATTCTGGAGGCTATCGGTAAGGTTTTGGAATTTAATGAAAATGATTTGGACGCCGTTACGGCGGTATCCGGATCAGGACCGGCCTACGTGTTTTATCTGGTTGAAGCCATGATCGCGGCCGGCGTATCCCTCGGCCTTTCCGAAACCGACGCCGCGACACTGACCCTGCAGACGATAAAAGGGGCGATAAAATTACTGGAAGAAAGCGGGGAATCTCCCGAAGCGCTTCGCCGCAAGGTGACATCACCGGGCGGCACCACCCAGGCAGCCATGACGGTCATGAAAAAAGAAAAAATAAAAGAGCATATTATCACGGCCCTGGCAGCGGCCTGCCGACGAGCGCACGAGCTTTGCGAATAAACAGGCGACCCTGAGGTGTTCGCTATCGAGCTGGAACGAGGATATTCCGATGTTTGAAAATACAGTCACAATTTCAGCGGCTTTTGGCGCCGGATTACTATCCTTTCTGACGCCGTGCGTTTTCCCGCTGATACCGGTCTATTTCACCCTGATAACCGGCCTGTCACTGGAGGACCTGACCGGAGCAACCGGCACGGATATCAGGAAAAAAGTTTTCTTTTCGACACTTGCCTTTGTCATGGGCTTTTCAACGGTTTTTATCCTGCTGGGCGCTTCCGCTTCTTTTTTAGGCGCCCTTATCGGGGAGCACCGCTTATTATTAAAAATCATCGGCGGCATCCTGATTATTATTCTTGGCATTCATCTGACCGGAATTATGCGTATTCCAGGGCTGGAGGCAGACAAACGGCTTCGAATCGAAAAAAAAAAGACGAAATATATCGGCGCTTTCGTGGCGGGTATCGCCTTTTCCGCGGGCTGGACCCCCTGCATCGGCCCCATCCTGGGGTCGATCCTGATTATGGCCGGAAATCAGGAAACCGTTATCCGGGGAGCACTGTTGCTGTCCGTTTTTTCCGCGGGGCTGGCGATCCCTTTTATTTTACTTTCCTTTTTCATCAACGCGCTGCTGGAAATTATCAAAAAAGGCCGGCGGGTCATCAAATATATCAATCCCGTCGCAGGAGCTCTGCTGATCACGGTCGGCGTTGTGTTAATTATCGGTATTTAACGGATGGGACTCGATATGCATAATTCAAAGTTTCGTTCTATTTTTTTGACGGCGCTGGCTTCTGTTTTTTTATGCTGTTACGCGAGTTCGCTCTGCCTGGCGGCGGATCAGGAAAAATCCGGCGGCGAAAAAAGTGTTGCCGAGGGAAAAGCCTCCGGCCTCGAACATAAAAAAGGGATCGCCTG
>CAYSMV010000342.1:0-1535 GCA_964432245.1 uncultured Desulfobacterales bacterium | reverse complement strand
AATATGAACAAATATCAGCAGGCCGACCAGCAAGCCTTTCAATGGATGCCCCAGAAACGAGTTTACGCGGATTTTTTTAAACAGGGAAAAAATAAAAATCATGGAGACGGCCAGAACGATAAAAAACGAGGTCTGGAAAAACAGGGGTGAAGAGTGAAGAATGGCTTTTTTGCCGATTACCGAGGATAGGCTGAAGATAAAAGAGACGATCAGCATCAGCCAGGAACCGGTTTCTCTGAAAACGGCCAGCAGCGGATCAAAGAAGGTTCTGTCTTCGGCGGTAATGTTCAGGACATAGCCGCCGGCGCAGACCGTGGTGATCCCGGCCGCGCCCCAGCGGTTGACCTGTTCGCCCAGAAAAAGCCAGCCGGTGCCGATGATGAACACGGGCGTCAAGGCCAGATAGGGGACGGTCAGCGACAGGGGCGAAACTTTTATGGCTTTCATATACAGGACCATCGGCACCATGGTCAGGGGGATGCTGACCGCGAAGAGAACATAAAATTCGCGGTCAAGGGGCGGCGCGTCGATCAACAGGAAAGTGAGGATGATCGGCGGCATCCCGTATAACAGCGGCAGGAGCGTCATTTCAAAAGGGTTTAAATGGGAGAACCACTTTTTTACGCCCGCGTCGCATGAGGCTACCGCCAGGGCGGTTACCAGGGAAAGAAAAAACCAGGTCATGAACGGGTCGATCCCCAGACAAAAAAACGCATGCCTTCCCGCAGGGCAAAGGCGCCGTGCATATATAAAGCACCCAGCCAGAAGGGGACATGGTAAACTTCCGGCTGGCGATAGTGCACCAGATCCAGGACGGCCAGAAACCCTTCGGCGAACGTTCCCGCGATTGCCAGGACCAGCGCCAGCAGCAGCAGGAACAGTTTTTCATAGGTAAAGGCCAGCCGGATGACAAAGGCGCCGTAAAAGACGGCCGACAGCAGCGCCGGTTCCTGGTTGCCGAAGCCGCTTAGCAGGTAAACCAGGGCGAAGGTCGTCATGGTTTCGACGCAGGGCTGAAGATTCCCCGGCGCCGTTGACAGATCGCGCGTGATGGCGGCCGGCAGCCATCCCGCCGCGAGATAATACCCCCCGGCCATTATCACAAAGGCCAGAAAGAACAGGGGGAATACCCAGAAGGCCTGGTTAAACAGCCAGGGATCAGGATAGGCCAGCGTGCCCGTGTGGACATGAATGGCGTCGCAGAAGGTGGCTACCACGGCTCCGAGCAGGGCCAGGGTTGCCACGGCGATATAGGGGTTTCTTGTCTCCGTCATTGATCGTTCTCCTGTAAATTATGCGTCTTATCGGGTAACGGGTGTTACCGGTACCTATATCACATGAGAACGCGGAGGGAAATTGTTTAAGCCGGCGGCAACAGTATCTCCCGGGCCCTGGCTTTACCGGCTTCGGTCAGAAAGCGGGTGCGGAGCAGCCGTTCCACCGAAATGCCCCGCGTGCCGGGCCACCCGCGCGGCGTGTTGAATCCGTTTAAAGTCGGGCTGAAAATATCGCTTGGTTTCCACGGCCACCCGGTC
>CAYSMV010000341.1:0-7000 GCA_964432245.1 uncultured Desulfobacterales bacterium | reverse complement strand
GCCTCGGCCGCCTCCCGCTCCTTGCCGAAGGAGGCCGGCTGCTGCACGTCGATCAGGGTGATGTTTTCCGCTCCCAGGCGGCGGGCTTCGGCAGCTACGTCGCAGCCCACGTTGCCGGCGCCGATAATAACGACCCGGCGGCCGGGTTGTATCTCGCTTTTTTTGGCCCGGGCCAGAAAATCCAAAGCCTGGACCAGCCGCTCGTTGCCCGGCACTGAAATCGTTCGGGGCTTCCAGGCGCCGGTGGCCAGGACCACGTAATCAAAACCCTTTTTGATTTGTTCCAGTTGTTTTCTGCTCAGTTTTTTTCTTAAGTGCACCCGCGGAATAAACTGCCGCGCCCGCTCCAGTTCGGCGGAGAGAACCTCGCGGGGAATGCGGCTGTCCGGGATCACGGCCGTCATCTTACCGCCCAGCTCTTTTTCCGTGTCATGGATCACCGCTTCATGTCCCCGGCGGTTCAGCTGCCAGGCCACGGAGATACCGGCCGGACCGCCGCCGATAACGGCCACTTTTTTCCCGCTTTTTTCAACAGCCGGAGGAACCGCGGCGTTGATGCTGGCCCGGCCGAGCAGGGACACGTCCACCGGCTGCATCAGGGCGGATTTCCGGGTACACTCCTGCATGCAGAGATTGGGGCAGAGATAACCGCAGACCGTGGCCGGAAACGGGGTATAAGCCAGGGCCAGTTCCACGGCCTCGTCCAGGCGGCCTTCCCGGATCAGCCGCCACCGCTCCTGAACCGGGATGCCGGCCGGGCAGGCGGCCTGACAGGGGGCCCTGTACCGCCTGTTTTCCCAGACCGGAACGTAGCGTCTCAGGTCGCCCGTGGTGATCAGCGGCACCGGGGTTCGTTCCATGGTGGTCAGGTCGCCGATCAGTCCGCCCGCGCCCAGTTCCCTGTCCCAGACGTCGGCCCGGAAATCGGCCATGGATCGTTGAGCCGTTCTTCCCTTTTCATGGGGCCGGCGGGCGACCAGCAGCTGCCATTCCTCCCGGACCGACAGGCATTCCAGCAGGTCGGAATGATTGATGCGGGCCAGATATCCGGCCAGGTTTTTCTGAAGCCATCTCCAGTTTTCATCGGATAGCGGTCGCAAGACGGCATCGGCGGTACTGTAACCCCGGTACGGCCCGCGGAAGAAGACGCTGCCGCCGACCATGCCGACCAGCGGCCGGTAGCCCAGCACGTTGTCAGGCGCCTGGGGGTCATGTCCGCAGATGACGGCGATGCCGCCGGCCATGAATTCCCCGAAATAATCCCCGACCGAACCCAGCACCCATAATTCCGGCGGCGCGAAACGGGGGTTGTGCTTGGTCATGGTCATGCCCCGGGAACCGATGTTGCCGGCCACGAAAATTTTTCCCTGGGCCATGGCATTGGCCACGCCGTTGCCGGCATGACCGTGAACCACGATGGTGGCGCCGGCGTTCAGCCAGCCGACATCGTCGGAAGCCGGTTCCATGACATCGATATGCGTATTGGGAAATCCCATGGCGCCGACCCGCTGGCCGGCCTGGCCGGTGATCTTAACCCTGCCCGGTTCGTTCCCCGCCTTCCACAGGCGGCCGCCGATGCCGTGCTGACCAAAGGCCTCCACGCTGATCCGGCGTTCGCCCCGTTCGACGGCCTGCTGCAGCAGTTCTTCCAGGACCCGGGATTCGATCCGGATACCGTTCTGTTTTCCGGAAATCTGATAAAAGGAATGACGGCTCATGAATGGGTCCTTTAAACTACGTATTGGATCCGCAGCCGGTCCGCCGCCGCCTTATCGTCTATTCCCAGCGCGTCGGACATGCCGATGGGCAGAGACGTGGAGCGGCCCAGGGGCGCGAATATTTTTTTCAGTTCCATGTCAAAGCTGACGAACACGTCCACCACCCGCTGGGCCACTTTTTCCGGATCCAGCCGACGGTATAGCCGGGGATCTTGGGAGGTGATGCCCTTGGGGCAGAGGCCGATATTGCAGATATTGCAGCGGTCAGATTCCGAACCGAGGCAGCCGGCCGCGGCCTGCATGATGTATTTGCCGGTCTGCACCCCGCTGGCGCCGAGCATGATCAGGGCCGCGGCATTGGCCGCCAGGTTGCCGCTCTTGCCGACCCCGCCGCCGGCAAAGAGCGGCAGTTCGTTCTGCATGCCCAGCCTGACCAGGTTCAGATAACAGTCCCTAAGATTGCTGGCAATGGGATGCCCCATGGAATTCAACGAGACGTTATAGGCTGCGCCGGTGCCGCCGTCTTCGCCGTCGATGGCTAGGCCGGCGGCGTAGCTGTTCCGGGTCAGATTGTTCAGCACCGCCAGGGAAGTGGAGGTGGCCGAAATCTTCGGGTAGACCGGCACCCGGAAGCCCCAGGCCATGTACATGGACTGGATCATCTTGGCCACCGCCTCCTCGATGGAGTATTTGGTCTGATGGGTCGGCGGGCTGGGCAGGTTGACGCCCTCGGGCACGCCGCGGATGGCGGCGATCAGCCGGTTGACCTTGTACCACATCAGCAGGCCGCCGTCGCCGGGCTTGGCGCCCTGGCCGTACTTGATCTCAATGGCGCAGGGGTCGACCTTCATTTCCGGAATGGCGTGGATGATTTCGTCCCAGCCGAAATAGCCGCTGGCGATCTGCAGGATGACGTACTGCAGAAAGCGGCTGCGCAGCAGGCGGGGCGGGCAGCCGCCCTCGCCGGTACACATCCGCACCGGCATGTGCAGCTCTTCGTTCAAATAAGCCACGCCCATCTGCAGTCCTTCCCACATGGTCGGCGACAGAGCGCCGAAGGACATGCCGCCGATCATCAGGGGATAGATTTCCCGCACCGGCGGAATCCAGCCGTTTTCTTTGAGATGCCGCAGGTTGTCTTCCGGCGACAGCACCCGTCCCAGCAGGGTGCGGATTTCAAATTCATGACGCCCGGCGTCCAGGGCCGGGTCGGTCAGCATGGAAATGCGGATGAACTTGATCCGGTCCAGGATGCCGCCGGGCACGTTGCGCCGGCCGCCGCGTCTACGGGGCGCGCCGCCCTGGTTGACGTGAAAGACCAGCTTGTCGGCCTCGTCATTGCGCACCGGCATGATGGCGTCGTTGGGGCAGACCATACCGCACATGCCGCAGCCGACGCAGGCGTTTTCCGGGTTTGTTTTCTGGCGGATGCCGTAGTAAACCGAAAAACCGCTGGCCGAAGCCTGGCTGATATCAATCACGGGCGTTACGGTCCGCTTCTGAAACACGCCGAGTTCCAGCGCCCGCACCGGGCAGACGGCCGTGCATTGGCCGCAGAGCGCGCATTTTTCCTTGTCCCACAGGATCTGCCAGGGCAGATCTTTCAGGTTTAATTGGGAAGGGCTAATGCTTCCGTTTGACGACATAAGCGAATCTCCTTGCGATCCGGCCCCACCAGGGCGGTATCCAGGTGCATGGGCTGTATGTCCCGGCTCTTGTCACGGTAAGGCAGAACCGCGTCCAGCCCGCATATTTCCGAGGAAAAGGCGTACCGGCCGGGATAGCCGCCGACCACGCCGGGCCGGAGTTTCTTCCTGTCCTGGGCCATGAACAGCGAGTGATCCGGCAGGCAGCCGATGGTGCAGTTGGGACCGTCGATGATCAGGCGGCGACAGCTCTGTTTTAACTGCTTCAGCAGAACGGCGCTGGGATGCCGCTCGATATCTTCATCCTGCAGCGGGGTGATAATGTGCTTGTAGGCTTCTATCCCGAGGCCCAGCCGGTCCATGGTATAATGCAGGATATGGGTAAAGACCTCGGAGTCGGAATAGAACCCGGAATAACCGTCGAATCCCCGGGAAACCAGGTACTCTTTTATGGGGACAAAAGCGGTATTTTCGCCGTTGGTCATGGTGGCATACCCGTGCAGAAAAAAGGGGTGACAGGCATAGAGGTTGATGGCGTAATTGGTGTTCTGCCGTCCCTGGGCCATTATCACCCGGGCGAACAGTTCCTCCCGGTCCAGTTCCAGGTACCGGGCCACGGTCAGGGGATCGCCGATTTCCTTGAGCATGATGACGTCCGGCCAGAAGGAAAAAACGACCATGTCCCCTTTTTCCTGGCCCATTTCCACCAGTTGCAGCCGGATCCGGGTCAGCCGGTTTTTGGTCTCTTCCCAGCTCAGCCGGTCCCACTCATCAGGGTATTCATAGGCCCGGATCAGGTAAACATCCCGCCTGGGAATGCCCCTGGGCTGGGTTTTGGGAATTTTGATGGATATTTTATGCTTGGTCAGAAAACCGATATCCATCATGAAGTGATCCAGGCGGCGCAGGCCGTCGGCGGTGAAGATACCCGAAAGCACCGGAGAATTTTTGATTTTTTCAAACGGCCCGCCCAGGTCCCGTAAAAAGATCCCGACACCGGACCCGTCATGGCCTTCCCGCATGACATCCAGCGCTTCCAGCGCGATCATGGGGGAGAGCGGCGTTTCACTGGTGATGGCAAATAACCGGCACATGGTTATATCCTTCCCGGGCATAAGAGGGGCATGGCCTGTTTTTACGGCCATAGCCCCTCAGTATAATTGTTAAAAAAAAGTCCGTCGCCGGTTTTTACAGCTTTGGAAGGTACGCGTCGATTTCATACTGGCTGACATGCGTTCGATATCGATCCCATTCCACTTTTTTGTTTTCAATAAACTTGTTGAAGATATGATCGCCCAGAACCTTTCGAACCAGCGCGCTCTTTTCCGTCTCCTTTATGGCGGCATAGAGGTTGCCGGGCAGCTCGGTAATCCCCTTGCCGGCCCGTTCCTGGGGGGTCATCTCAAAAATATCTTCCTCGATGGGTTCCGGCAGCCGGTACTTTTTTTCAATTCCTTCCATGCCCGCACCCAGCATGACCGCCAAGGCCAGGTAGGGGTTGCAGGACGGATCGGGCGCCCGGAACTCCATGCGGGTGGCCGATTCCTTGCCGGGTTTGTACATGGGCACCCGGACCATGGCCGAACGGTTGCGATTGGCCCAGGAAACATAAACCGGGGCTTCATATCCCGGCACCAGTCGCTTGTAGGAATTGACCCACTGGTTGGTCACGGAAATGATTTCCGGCGCGTGTTTCAGAATTCCCGCTATATAATGTTTGCCCGTGTCGGACAGGTGATACTTGTCCTTCGCGCTGTAAAAAGCGTTTTTCCCGTCCTTCCACAGGGACTGATGCACGTGCATGCCGCTGCCGTTTTCGCCGAAAATGGGCTTGGGCATGAAGGTGGCGTAAACGCCGTTACTGTGAGCGATTTCTTTGACCACCAGACGGTAAGTCATGGTGATATCCGCCATGGTCAGGCCGTCGGCGTAGCGCAGGTCGATTTCATGCTGGCTGGGGGCCACCTCGTGATGGCTGTATTCCACCCGAATGCCCATGGACTGGAGCGCGAAGATGGTCTGTCGTCTCAGATTCCCGCCCATGTCCACCGGCCGGGCGTCAAAATATCCGCCTTTATCCAGAATTTTGGTGCCGTTACAATCAGCGAAATAAAAATATTCCAGTTCCGGGCCCAGGTAGAGGATATACCCTTTTTTAGCCGCTTTCTTCAGCAGCCGTTTAAATACGTACCGCGGATCTCCTTCATAGGGCTTTCCATCCGGCGTCAGGATATCGCAGAACATGCGGGCCACCGGCCGTTCATTCTCTCCCCGCCAGGGAACAAACTGGAACGTGGTGGGATCAGGCTTGGCGATCATGTCGCTTTCATGGATACGGCAAAATCCTTCGATGGATGATCCGTCAAAGCCCATTCCCTCATCCATACCTTCATCCAGTTCGTTCGGGGTAATGGCAAAACTTTTCAGGCTGCCCAGTACATCGGTAAACCAGAACTGAATAAAGCTGACGTCTTTATCTTTTACGATTTTTTTAACGTCATTCGCTGTCCGGCATTTCATCATGGTTTCCTCCTGAGTGGTCGTAAAATAAATACTAAGTCCAGGTAAATCACTGACTGATTTCAAAGCAACATATGTGCCATAAATATAACTATTTTGAATAATTAAGTTTTAAACCTGGCCGAGAAAAAAAACACCATCGGTTCCCAAATAAACGACAATTTTGTATTTTTATTAATCCACTAATTACAAAATTGTTAACTTGCTTGTGGCTTCCGGTGCTACCGATAGAGATGATCATCATTTAGCACTCCCCGCTGGAGAATACAATGTTTATCGGCCGGGCAGGTCATTCCAGACGGCTGACCGCTTAATCCGCCAGGTGATCAGATGGCGTTTTTGCCGGTTTCTCCGGTTCTGACGCGAATGGCCTGTTCCACTGGCAGGACAAAGATTTTGCCGTCGCCGAGCTTGCCGGTTTTGGCGGCTGTCGCGATAGCGGCCGTCACCTTGTCCGTCATGTCCGCCGGGATGACGATCTCGATCTTCACTTTGGGCACGAAGTCCACCACATATTCCGCGCCGCGATAGATTTCGGTATGCCCTTTCTGCCGGCCGAAGCCCTTGACCTCCGTGACGGTCAGCCCCTGCACGCCGATTTCATTTAACGCCGTTTTGACGTCGTCCAGCTTGAAGGGCTTTATAATTGCTTCGATTTTTTTCATGTCGATCTCTCCTTCTTAATTCAGTTCAAAAGCTCGTTCTCCATGGATGGCGTTGTCAAGGCCCGCCATCTCTTCATCCCGGGTGACCCGCAGACCGCCGGTGATCAGTCGGGTGAGATAGACGATCACCAGCGTGGCCACGGCGGTAAAAGCGATGGTCGCCGCGATGGAAACCGCCTGGATGAGCAACTGTCTGGGGTTTCCGTAAAACAATCCCCGGGCGCCGGCGGTGATCGACGGGCTGGCAAACAGGCCGGTAGCCAGAGCGCCCCAGATGCCGCAGATGCCGTGAACGCCGAACGCGTCCAAAGAGTCGTCGTAACCGATTTTATGTTTGAGCCTGGAAACGCTGTAAAACCCGAGCACGCCCGCCACCAGGCCGATCACCAGGGAAGCCGGCAGCGTCACAAAGCCGGCCGCCGGGGTAATGGCCACCAGACCGGCCACCACG
>CAYSMV010000340.1:0-6225 GCA_964432245.1 uncultured Desulfobacterales bacterium | reverse complement strand
AATGCTGCTGGCCTTCGGGCTGGCCTTTGAGCTGCCGCTGGTCATTACCGGTTTGGCCCGGTTCGGGCTGGTGGACGTAGCTTTTCTGAAGAATAGCCGAAAGTACGCCATACTGGTTTTTTTTATATCTGCCGCGATTTTGACGCCGCCGGATGTGGTCAGCCAGGTCATGCTGGCCGTTCCGCTTATGGCTCTTTATGAATTAAGCATCTGGGGCGCGCGGATATTCGGCCGGAAGAGTGCTTCGGAATCGGAAACGAACGAAATTGCAAAGAAAAAGCGGGAGCACAAGAAAAAGAAAAAAAAGGGGGCGGCTGCCTGATTTTTACCATTGACAGCAAACAGCGAAAAAGATATAAATAACGATCAAAGGATTGATGATGAATTTTTCAATAATACGAAACCCAATATTTTTCAGGAGGAGCGCAGAAGATGAAAAAAGATGTTAAACATTTTTCCATGTTGGCGGGCTTTATCGTGTTGCTTGTAACCGGTTTGGCACTGGCCGGCACCGAGTTTGCCGATGTTATTACGATGGAAAACAAGCAGGCCTATGAAACACATAAACAGGGCATTGTGACTTTTACGCATAAAAAGCATGTCGAAGAATATAAAATTGGTTGCGGTGAATGCCATCACGACAAAGACGCCAAGCCGCTGGTTGACCTTAAAGTCGGGGATGAGGTGCAGCCCTGCCTGGAATGCCATGTCAAGGGGATGGCGGATAAAAAGGCTCTTCGGACCATGGCCCCGGCCGACCGGAAAAAAGAAGAGCTGAAATACCATTCCGGCGCGATCCACGAAAATTGCCAGGGCTGTCACGAGAAATACAATGTTGAAAAAGCCGGCGATAAACGCAAAGGCCCGGCGCCGGTTTCCTGCACTCAGTGCCATCCCAAACAGGCCAAAAAGTAAATTATTTTAGAACGAGAATGATAAAACGGAAAAGCAGGGTTGAGCGAGAGCTTACCCTGCTTTTTTTGTCTGATGGTAAGCCCGGGCGACCCTGACCATGGCGGTCGCCCATGACGGAGTGCCCAGGGCGTGCAGGTGGGTGTAGGTGGCCAGAATGTTTTTATAGCAGACGCCGTCTTTATGGTTTTTGAATCCTTTTCCCCGGATCGTTGAAAAAACCATGTCTTCATCATTTCCGTCCCATGACAGGATTCTTGAATAACGGAATTCATGGCCTTTCAGTTCAGTGCCGACTTCAAAATAGGGGTTGCGGCCGCTGACCATGGATATTGTATAGCCATGGCCTACCGGTTTCTCAGAGATGTCGAAAGAAGCCGGCAGGATGCCGCACATGGGATAATCTGTTTCATCGATGACAATCTTTTTTCCCAGATATATCAGTCCGCCGCATTCGGCATAAACAGGCAGACCTGCACGCGCCAGCTCGGCGACGGTTTGCCGGTAGGATGAGTTTTCAGAAAGCCGGCGGGCGTGTGTCTCCGGGAACCCGCCGCCAAGGTAGAGGCCGTCTATATTTTCCGGCGGAATGCTCTCTTCGGCGGGACTGGTAAAGATGATATCGGCTCCCGCGGTTTTCAGCGCTTCCAGATTTTCGGGGTAATAGAACTGGAAAGCCGAATCCCTGGCCACCGCGATTACCGGACGGGGCTTCTTGTTTGTCACGGAAGGCGGGCCGGTGAAAGAGGGCTCGGGCATTTTGATGTCAATCGCCTGGTTCGCGATCGCCAGGACCGCGTTAAGATCAATGTGCTTTGTCGCTATCTGCGCCGCGGCGTCGACGGCTGCCTGGGCCCAGCCATGTTCCGGGGTGGGCACGAGCCCCATGTGGCGTTCCGGGAAGGAGTCGGCCGTCAGTTTGGGAACAGCGCCTACAACCGGGATATGGCAGTAATGTTCTATGGATTGGCGCAGAATCGTTTCATGACGTTTGCCCGAGACCCGGTTGAGGATAATGCCGCCGATATTGATGCGATTATCAAAAGCCGCGCAGCCGTTGACGACGGCCGCGCAGGTGCGGGTCGTTTTGGTGCAGTCCAGGCACAGGATTACCGGCGCACCAAGCATATAGGCGATCTCGGCGGTGCTGGTGCTGCCGTGGATGTCGATACCGTCGAACAGGCCGCGATTGCCTTCGATGATGGCGATGTCGCTGCTTTGCGTATGGGTATGAAAAGAGGACAGGATACGGTCGGTGGGAATAAAAAATGTATCCAGGTTGTAACAGGGAACGCCGGCCGCCAGATAAAGCCAGCCGGCGTCAATATAATCCGGTCCTTTTTTAAAAGGAGCCGTCTTTTTCCCTTGATTCCGTAATGCCGCCGTCAGGCCGATGGAGATCGTGCTTTTACCCGCGCCGCCTTTCAAGGCTGAAATAATCAACCGGGGGCAGGTGATATGCTTGTGCATTGGAATCTTTCAGCCCGCGGAGAGTGGCCGCCGAAAACAGGGGGCTACTCTTCGTGTTCCGCGGCGGCCTGTTTACCCGTGCCCTTCAAGCCGTACATGGATGTGCTGCCGCTTGACCAGTATTCCAGCACACCGTCTTCAACCATTTTAGTGATGAATTTTTTGGCTTCCCGGGGTTTCAATCCCAGAAGCTCCTGAAGATCGGAAAAATAAAACTTTGATTTTGTCTTCAGCTTCTTGGTTAATCCTTCGGTAATTAATTTTACGGCTTCTTCCTGTTCCATTGTCAAGCTCCTTCTAGAAAAGCGGTGAGGAACAGGCCTTTTGTTTTTTAGGGCCTGTTCCTCCGGCCGCGGTTGTGTGTTACTTGATCGCGTTCGTGAACTTGAACTGGCTGGTCTGCCGCCAGGTATAATAAGCCGGATCCCGGAAATCGTCAATCAGATGATGGCTGAATTCCAGGCCGCATTTTTCGAAGAATTTTTCCCAGCCGATCCGCTCGGCCCATTCGCCGAGCCGCTCGTACTTGCGGGCGTCTTTGGCGTAAACTTCCACAATGCGCTTGATGGTTTCCGTCAGTTCCGGCCAGCGGGGCACGTTGTTGGGTAAAAAGGCCACGGCCACCTTGGAGAATTTGGGCGGGCTGATCCGGTTGGAAACTTTGCCGCCGACCATGACCACCACGCCGTCTCCCTCCCCATCCGCCAGGGGCATGGAGGGGCACATGGTGTAGCAGTTGCCGCAGTACATACACCGCTCAACGTTCACTTCCACGCTTTTTACTTCCGTGCCGCCCACTTCCACCTTTTTGGGCTTGATGGCCGCGGTCGGGCAGGCGGCTACCGCCAGCGGAATTTCGCACATCTTATCCATGTATTCATGCTCCACCATCGGCGGTTTCCGGTGGTAGCCCACGAAAGCGATATCCGAGCAGTGTACGGCGCCGCACATGTTCAGGCAGCAGGCCATGGAGACCCGCACATGGGCTGGCAGTTTCATGCTGGTAAAATATTCATACAGTTCGTCCATGCAGGCCTTGACCGGACCGGAAGCGTCCGTAGCCGGGGTATGGCAGTGAATCCAGCCCTGGGTATGAATAATGTTGGTGATGCCGGCGCCGGTTCCGCCGATGGGAAACTTGTAGCTCCCGCCGGGGAATTTCCTGCCTTCCAGGTCTTTCTTCAGCGCTTCCATTTTTTCCTTGCTGTCGGTGATGAATTCGACGTTGTTCCGGGTGGTCCAGCGCACGTAACCGCCGCAATATTTATCCGCGATATCACAGATTTCACGGATGTGGGTGACGCTCATCAGGCGGCAGCCGCCGCATCTGACGGTGTAAACCTTGTCGCCGGATTCGGCGACATGAACCAGGACGCCCGGCTCCAGAATTTGATGATAAACCCATTTGGCCTTATTTTTCGCAATGGCCGGTGGATAGAATTCCTCAAAATTTCTAGGGCCGATGTCGGTGATTCTATCCTTCATCGGTTCCTTTGGATCATAACCAGAAGATATAAAAGCCATGATATTTCCCCCTTATCGCATATGTTTTTCTCTGAATTTTTTGATGTCTCTTGTAAACCCGCCGGGAACCTCGTCTTCTTTCCAGAAAATGTACGGATTGGTTCTCGGTTCCTTAACGTGCTGCGGGATGGCCTCAAGTCCGGTCACTTCCAGCAGTTTCTGGAAGCCCTGCCGTTTCATGAGTTCGCCCAGCCGTTCACGGTTTTTCCCTTCTTCCATCCACCAGTCCCAGATACTTTCAATGATTGTTTTGATTTCATCATAAGGTTCTTCCACCTTGACAAAAGGAACCAGCAGGGAGCCCATCTGGGCGCCGTCCAGAATCGGCGCCTTGGCGCCAGCCAAGATGCACAGCCCTTTGTCCTTGCCGGGTTTCAAAGCTCTGGGCATGACATTGATGCAGTGCATGCAGCGGGTGCATTCACCGGTATCGATGGTCAGCTTGCCGCCTTCGTATTTCATGCAGCCGGTGGGGCAGCGTTCAATCACTTCTTTCTGAATGTCAAATTTGCCCCAGTCACGGCCGGAATGAGCGCCGCCGTTGGGGGGGAATTCCGGGTCGCCGTCCACATAGGCTTTTACCGCGGCCTGGTCGATCTGGATATCATCCCTCCAGCTGCCGATAAAGGAAAGGTCGGCCCGGGCGATGGACGCGACGCAGCAATTGGGGCAGCCGTCGAACTTGAATTTGAATTTATAGGGAAAGGCCGGCCGGTGCAGCTCATCCTGATATTCCTGGGTCAGGTGCGTGCACAGCGACTGGGTGTCGTAGCAGGCGAATTCACAGCGGGCCTGGCCGATGCAGTCGGACGGCGTTCTCAGGTTCGACCCGGAACCGCCCAGGTCCTGGTCAAGTTTATGGGTCATTTCATAGAAAATTTCTTCCAGCTGCGGGGTAGTGGTGCCCAGGAAGATGATGTCCCCGGTGGATCCATGCATGTTGGTGACGCCGCTGCCGCGGAACTCCCAGAGATCGCACAGTTGTTTCAAGTATTCTGTTTTGTAGAAATGACCGGAAGGCTGATTGACGCGCAGGGTATGGAAATGAGCCACTCCCGGAAACATTTCCGGCTGGTCGCAGTACCGGCCGATGACGCCGCCGCCGTAACCGAAGACGCCGACGATGCCGCCGTGTTTCCAGTGGGTTTCCTTGTCTTTGTAGGAAAGTTCAAGGACACCCAGCAGGTCGTCTACCGCATCCTTAGGAATCTGATACTCGACGTTTTTTTCGTTTTTCGCTCTTGACGCTGCCTCCTGCTTGAGGTCGGACACGAAGCTCGGCCATGGTCCGGACTCAAGCTGATCCAGCATAGGAGTCTTGTGCTTTGCCATTGTTTACCTCCATCTTAGAATAATAACGTTTTGCCGCTCGCGGCAACTCAATAAAAACCTGCCTACTTGCTGTATTTAAAATATGTAAACTCCCGGATTATTAATGTTTGGGAGAAAATTGACGGTCCTTTCCAATCATGTTTTTTTGTTGATTTCATTTTTGATTTCCCGGGCGACTTCGTAACCCAGGGATTCGGCTTTTTCACAATGCCGCCTGGCCGTTTCCACGTCTCCTTTTTGAAGGTGGGCGATGGCCAGGTTGTTGTAGGCGACCGCGAAATCAGGCGCCATCTCCAGCGCCTTCCGGTTTACCTCAATGCTTTTGTCGATCATTCCCTTCATTAAATAGGCGTTGCCCAGGTTCGTGTATGCCTGAAGGAATTTGGAGTTAAAGGAAATCGCTTTTTCCAGGGCCGTGATGGCCTTATCGATATCACCCAGCTGTAGATGGACAAACCCGATATTGCCGTATCCTTCCGCGAACCTTGGACGGACCTGGGTGGCCTGCTCGTTATAATGGAGACATCCCGCGAGGTCGTTGCGGCGCATGCTGATGCCGCCCATCAGCACATAGGCCTCGGCCAGAGAAGGGCTGCAACTGACTGCTTCCCGCAGCTCTTTTTCAGCTTCATCAAATTTATTTTGTGCCAGCAGGGCAACGGCATAGTTGTATCGCGTCAACCCGCATTCCGGATTCACCGCGATTTTTTTCCGAAGCTCCTGTAAATATTCCTCTGCTTCTGCCGACCCTGTCATTTTTACCCAATCATTTCAATTTATTCAAATATACGACCAAAATCAGAAGCTACCGCTTATACAAAAAAAGTTATTATAGCTTTAAACTAGACTTTGTTGTCAAGAAAAATTTTAGAAAGCCTTGAGGGTTTTTTGCGGTGGACCCGGTGCGTCGGACAATTTTCCTGGGTAGCTAAGCTCTGATTCGGTTATGTTCTTCCTTTGGTTTGTTGTTGCTTCTCAACCGGGGCA
>CAYSMV010000339.1:0-3784 GCA_964432245.1 uncultured Desulfobacterales bacterium | reverse complement strand
TGGTGGCCCCTGTACAAGGACGGCGCCGTTCTGACCGAAACCTTCGGCGGCTGTTTTTGCGATGGAGAAAGCGGCGTCGGCGTGGTGGAGCGCCTTTATGTTCCCCGCTTCGGCCCGCTGTCCCTGATTCCGTATGTGCCGAAAATGTCCTGCCTGGCCCTCTACAGCCGATAGATAAAAATAATATTATTGAAAATCGATGAGGCTTTTTAAAACCACAAAAAAGAAAACCGGCGCCGAAGCCTGGTGCCTGCCCCTGTGTCCGGAAACGCCACCGGAAAAATCCGCTCTGGGCGGTAAGGGCGCCAACCTGATCCGGCTCATGCGGGCGGGATTTGCGGTGCCTCCCGGCGTGGTGCTGACGACGCAACTCTTTCATGATTTCTATTTTTTAGAAAAAAACTACCTCGGGCGTATTATTGAGAAGGCCCTGCAGCCTCTGGCCCGACCGGACACTCTCTGGGCCATACGCTCTTCGGCTGAAAATGAAGACAGCCTCCAGGCATCCTTTGCCGGACAATATGATACGTTTCTGAACGTTCCCGCTTCGGGCATCCTGGATGGCGTCAAAAAATGCCGGGATTCAGCCTTTTCCGCGCACGCGGAAGTTTACCGGTCAAGCCTTGGCATCGGCCGGAGCCCTTTGCTGGCGGTAATTATCCAGAAAATGATTCCGGCCCGATGCGCGGGAGTCCTGTTTACGCGACATCCGGTTCGACCCGACCTGGACCGCATTGTCATCGAGGGGGTAACCGGCCTGGGCGAGGACCTGGTCTCCGGCCGCCGGACGCCGGACCGGCTGGAGCTTTCCCGCAACGGACAACGGCTTGACGAACAGGCCGCCGGCCAGACCAACTGCCTGGATGAGGTTAACGATAAGGCCTTTGCCCGGCTGGCCAGGGACCTGGAGAGAGCCTTCGGGACGCCTCAGGACGCGGAATGGGCCTATGACGGCCAAACCCTCTGGCTGCTGCAAAGCCGACCCATTACCACCCTCAAGCGGCCGGCCAAAGTCTGGACCCGGTCCTGGGGAGACGAATTCTGGGCCGAAGCCACCACCGACCTGCAATACACGCTTCTCGGCCGCTGGATCAGCGAAAATTACATGGCGGAACTGGCCGGGATCAATAAATGGAATTTCATCAAGGACGTACCCCCCTTTGCCAGAATTCACAGCCATGTCTATTTCAACTCGGAATACATGTACCGCCTGCTGACCCTGGTGCCGCCGCCGCTGAGGATCGAGAGAATGCTGCAATGGATTCCGCCGTACTGGCGGGCCGAACTGCCGGCCCTCGAATTCCGTCGTTTCACGCTGCTGAAGAACCTGATCCAATCCCGGTTCAAAGACAGGAACGCCTCTATTTTCTCCCATTATAAAAAACTGCCCGGCTATACCCGGCGCGTTCAGAAAAAAATGGCCCCTTTCCTTTGCGACGACCTGACCCGGCTGGACGACAATGCGCTGTGGCAACGACTCCAGACTGATGACGACATGGGCCGGTCGCATTTTCGTTTTATCCGCTGGGGCCTGGCTTCCTACCTGATGGCTACCAAGCTCACCTGCGCCTGGATCACGGAAAACTGGACCTCCCATGACGCCTGGTTTGATCCGGAAGGCCATTTTCTGGAAATGCTCCTGATCGACCCGGACGACAACACCACCCTGCGGATCAACAGAGAAATGAAACGGCTTGCGCGTCAGGCCGCGCAGACGCCGTCCCTGATGGCCCTGGTCGATCGAAGAAGCGGCACGCCCACGCTGGCGGAAATCGAGACCCTGCCCGACGCCGGGGATTTTACCGCCCGGCTGAAAGAATTCATCGCCCTCCACGGCCATCGCGGCAGTTCCCGGGAGCTGCATCTGCCCCGCTGGATGGATGATCCCGCCCTGATCATCGGGCCGGTGCTGGCCCTGGCCGCCGCCGGCGATTATGGCCGGGAACAGCCCCGGAACAACGAGTTTGAAGCCCGCTGGCTGGATGAAATCAACCGGAATCGCGGCGGCTGGTGGAAAAAAGCCTTTGCAAAACGCGTGCTCAAGCTGGCCCGGGCCTATACCCAGTACCGGGAAAACCAGCGCTACGCCCTGGACTACATCTTGACGGATATGCGGCATGTGATCCTGGAAACAGGCGCCCGGCTGGCAAAAAAAGGAATTCTGCGGCAACAGGACGACATTTTTTTCCTCACTGGTGAAGAACTCAAGAAAATCCGATCCGGTGCAATGGCCGCGCCGGAAGCAGTGGCCCGACGCCGCTCCCGGTTTGAAGCGGAGTGTAAATCCCTGCCGCCGGAATGGATCATGGATGATCTGCCTTACCCGCCTCCGGAGGAATCCGCCCGGCCGGCGGCCGGCAACCTCTTTGGCACGGGGGCGTCACCCGGAATTGCCGGCGGCCCGGCCCGGGTCATTATGAACGTGAATGAACTGCCGTCCCTCCGCCGGGGCGACATCCTGGTGGCGCCCAACACCGATCCGGGCTGGACGCATGTGTTCGGCCTGATCTCCGGCCTGGTGGTGCAGACCGGCGGCATGCTCTCCCACGCGGCCATCGTTGCCAGAGAATACGGCATACCGGCCGTCACCGGCGTAGCCGATGCCTGCGCCCGTATAAAAACGGGCCAGATCACGGAGGTCAACGGCAATATCGGCCGGATAAGCCTTAAGGATGAACAGCCATCTTCCGGATAACTCAACGCATCCGGGGACTAAAGGATGCAAGGGCCTACTAAATTATCGGTTTCCGGAGGACCGCCTCTTTTCTTGGAACCATCTGCCGACTATCAAAAAAATTGCCGGCCCGGCTATGGCCACCTGACCGCCGGGTGCACTTCATAAACCGGGGAACGATTCTTTTCCGCAGGAGCGGTTCCCAGCAGCCTGGGGCTGATCAGGCCGCCGCCTTTTAATATGGCGATCATGGCCCCGGTCCGTTTCCCCAGCCCGATCTTCGCGCAGGCCCCGCTGATGGCGGCGCCGTCAATTTGAAAATGAACGGCACCTTCAACAATCTCCCGGACCAGCGCCGGCATTTTTTCATGCGCCGGCTCGCCCATTTGAACGTACAGGGCATCAAGCGCCACGGTCGGATCCCAGATACCGCTTCGCGCCGCGATATCCAGCAGAAATCGGACGATATTGGGCATTTCATAATATTCGCCGGCCTCAAACCGCATGATTCGATCGTCCCATTCCGCGCACTGCCTGCTCCGTCTGGGCAGCAGCAGTTTCCAGTCCCAGGCCAGCAGCAGCAGTTCCGCGGCCTTGTCCCCGGCGATCCCGGCTAATTCCCGGAAGGTGACGCCCCCCCGCCGGCGGCAAACCTCCAGCGCGGATACCAGAACCGGCAGCAACGGCTCTTCGCCCAGTAATCCGCCCAGGGCTTTTTCTATGTTTGCTTCCGATGGCACGCGGAAACCCTCCCTGTAAATACGGATCCTCCCAAGTGACAAAACTGTGTTTCTTTTAGAGCTGATCCGGAAACATGGCCGACTGGAACGCTAATCACTTAACCACATAATCACATAAACACCTTATAGGTAACTTCACTAAAAACGTCCGGATAGCCACAGTTACTTATAAGGCTGGATTCCGGGTCAAGCCCGGAATGACGACGATTATAGGTAACTTCACTGTATGATGGAATCATAGAAATTCTTACCATCGTCATTCCGGGCTTGACCCGGAATCCAGTATAAAATTGATATTATTCATTTTTTCTGGACCACGGCTCGGGGGCCGGGGTGACAGAATAAGATAGATTTCGACTTTTTACGATTT
>CAYSMV010000338.1:0-4447 GCA_964432245.1 uncultured Desulfobacterales bacterium | reverse complement strand
TCCATTATATCGGCAAATTCTGGGCCCGGCTCAACCTGCTGCTGTCCGGCGTGCGGGTTCGACTGATCAACCCTGAAAACATAAACCTTGACCAGTCTTATATCGTCATGAGCAACCATCAGAGCCATTACGACGTCTGGGCGCTGATCGGCTTTCTGCCGCTGCAGCTCCGCTGGGTGATGAAAATAGAGCTGCGCAAGATACCCGTCTTCGGCCTGGGATGCGAACGGATGGGGCATATCTACATCGATCGCAGCCATCCCGACCGCGCGTACAAGAGCCTGGAGGTGGCCGGGCAGAAAATCCGCGACGGCGCCTCGGTCGTGTTTTTCCCCGAAGGCACCCGCAGCCCGGACGGAAAGCTGCTGCCTTTCAAAAAAGGCGGCTTTAACATCGCCCTGACCGCCGGGGTCCCCATCCTGCCGGTAAGCGTCCGGGGAAGCCGCGCCGTTCTTCCCAAGGGAACCGTCCGCGTCAGGCCGGGTACCATCGAGCTGCTGATTCACGAGCCCGTGCCCCTGGACGGCTATTCCACCGAAAACCGGGAAGAACTCATGCAGCGGGTCACGACGATCATCGAATCCGGCCTGGCCGCTGTTTAAAAAAACTCCTTACCGGAAGCGGTTCTCGAAGGCATGCGCGTAATAACGGGCACCCGTCAGACCGACCGGCAGCATGTAACGCGAACCCATGATATCGATCCGGCCGATCCGGGCCGGCAGGGGATGGCGGTAATCCGCGATGATCCTTTTTACGGGATCATAAGGAGAATCGGCGACCGTCAATTCCGCCTCGGCGGTCCAGGCCTCGTGAATTTTTTCAACTGGTTTGAACATCCAGACCGGATTAAACGAGGTGAACTGGCCCATGCCCCCGACATTGAAGGTTTTGATCCCCATCATCGGTTTGGGACTCGTTTCCGCCGACTTCTTCTCAGCCTTGACATCGATCAGTCTGACGCCGCGGCGGGACACTCCCGCCGAAACCGTTCCGTCTTTTTCCGTGAAATAGAATTCCCCCATTTTTTTCGGATACCCCAGCAGCTCCCGGCCGTAAATCAGGGCCGTGTCGTCATCGACAATCATCCAGGGGCAATGAAGGCCGGAGCCGAAGAGCGTGCGGACATGGATCAGCAGGGCGCATTCCTTATAGGGAACCGTAAAGGCGGTTTTCGTGTAGTCCACGATGAAAAAAGTGGCGCGGCAAGGCCGGCGCGGAAACATGCCCAGGGGCAGAATTTTTTTTGTTTCTTCCGGGTTCAGCGGGACATCGACAAAAACAAAATAAGCGTTTTCCCAGAGTTTGATCCGGCCCCTGGCCATGGCGACGGTATTGGCCAGCAGGCGGGCCATGGATTTGTCTCCCGAATCAAAGGGAAATGACGGAATCGGCGGGTATTGTTCCTGGTGATTCATGAAATGGCTCCCTGTTTTTGCTTTTTATTTTATTGTTTGGCTCTTCTTCCAAGATAACATATCGCGGTCTGACTGATCATATCGGACTGCATCGTCAGTCCGGCCTGCGACGTATCCACGACGCTGACCACGTGGCTGAGACGGATGCTTTCCGGCACCAGCGAAGGAAGGCGGTTGGGCAGAGAATAGATCCATTCCAGATTAAAGATGACATCCGGATCTTCGGGATAAATGGCCAGGTAAAAAATGCCGCTTTCAATTAAATCATGAAAAAAATGAGTACCGAAGGAAAGATCCGGAATCAGGCTGCCGCTCTGATAGCTGATCTCGGCAATGGCCGTCACCTGGTTAATCTCGGAAAAACTTACCGGCACGCCCATGGCCGGGGAATGGGTGCCCCATCGGCCCGGCCCCAGCAGAAGCGTCGGCTGCCGGTCACGGCTTTCAATTGTTTTGTTCAGCTTGCCGATCAGCCGCGCCACGCTGAATTTTTCCGACATGGAAAGATCGGTGAACGGTTCGGGATCCACCAGAATTATCCGGGAAATGGGCCGACAGACGGCGCCGCCCATGAAATTACCGGCCACGCGGATGATAGTGTCCTCCCCGCTGATGTCTTCGGGACGCGTGGTCCCGGGACGATCGCCCAGGGTCTGGAACGGCCGGCATTGCAGCAGGTTGATCTGCATGGCCTCGTTCTGATCGAAATTGACGGTAAACTCCACGTCCACCGGATTATCGTAGACTTTTTCCAGGCGGGCCAGCAGGCCCTTCATTAAATCGACAAAAGCCGTCCCCGAAAGAAAGGGATCGAAAGTAAGGATCCAGAAATCCTTTTCCGGACGGCCCATCTCCCGCAGGCGCCGGGCGGCATCAATGTCCCGGACGCCGATCAGGTCGATGCGTCGGGGCACCTCTTTTTCCAGCAGGTCGTCCAGGAGAACCGTCTCGATCTGATTTTTCTCCAGGTTCAGCAGATCCACAAAACGCTGAGAAAAACGCCGGATATCCTCCATGCCCGCCAGGGGCTTGACCAGCGGATCATCCATGGCCACGATGCGGGGATAATCGTTTTCCACGCGGTTCACGGCCCGGGTTCCCAGGCCGAACACCAGACGCGTCATGCCGGCTCCAGGGTTCATGCCTTTTTTCCAGACAAAGGGGTTATGGGACAGTCCCACCCCGGCCAGTTCCGGGAAAAAATAGGCCTTGTGATAAGCGCCCGACACCCGCTGCACCAGCAGGGCCATCTGTTCATCGGCCTGGTCCAGTCCCCGCTGCCGCCTGTAGGAAAGAGCGTCCTCGCTCATGGTGCTGGCAAAAACGTTCAACACGGCCTTTTCAAATTCCCGGTAGCGTTTTTCCGGGGAACCCTGGTTGACGCAGAAAAAGCTTTCGTATTTACCGGCAAAGGCGCTGCCAAAGGCGTCTTCCAGCAGGCTGCTGGAACGAACGATAATAGGAGACTGCCCGAAATATTCCAGCATCAGCATAAAACTTTCCGCGATCTCTTCGGGGAAAACGCCTCCCGGTATCTTTTCCCTGATTTCCCTGGCCCTGTTAAAATATCCCTCCCGGGTCTTGTGGGCCATGAAGGTCTGCCACCAGCCGTTCTGAACAATAAAAGAATAAAAAACATCCGAACCGATGTAAAAGGAATCATGGTGCTCCAGAACCTGCCGCCAGTCAAAGGCGTCGTCCCGCTCCATTATTTTCCGGGCCAGCAGCATGCCTACCGACTTGCCGCCGATAAAACCGGTCCCGATCAGGCGCTCCTTGATCCGCAGCAGATCCTCCAGAGAAAAGTATTCCCGGATCATGGCCAGGAGCCGTTTGTTGCGGGTGAGCATCAACCGGCTTAAACGCTGCACCATGTCCCGCCGCTCTTCGGCGCCGGCGACGGACTCCAGCAGGTCGCGGGCCTCCATGAAAAGGCGGTCCCAGTAGTCCAGGTGGCGCTGGGCGCCGGTGATATTGTGCCTGGAGAGATGGGAAAAAAGCTGAGTGGCCTCCACGCTGTTGATCACCGGCGCCAGATCATCTTTTTCCCTGATGTGGGGAAAAAACATGGTGGGAGAATAGCGGTGCTGCACCTTTATGGGATGGATGCAAACCCGGCCCTTGTAGTTGTAAATATCGATCAGCACCTGGGTAGTCTCCCGGATGCGGGCGATGGCCTTAAAGGAATGGCTGTTCCTTAACAGGGCGAAATAAGCGATGGTGTTCAGTTCAAACAGATAAGGACAGGTAATAAAAAAAAAGTCACTGATCATCAGATCCGTGGCCCAGAGGTGCAGCAGGTCGGACAAAGAGTCGAACACGTAACACACATCCCGGCCCTCGCGGGTGATGATACTGTGCACCTGCGTGGAAAACGATTCAAAGCTGTTCTCAGCCCGCAGGTGATAAACGGTCAGGCCGGAGCGCTCTTCCAGCAGGGGCGTGTGGCGGCCGAAACGGAGGTAAACGACCCGGTCGTCTCTCGCCAGAGCCGCGTTCACAAAAGGAGTAACAACCCGCTGGTAGTCGTCCATGCCGTCCACCTGCCAGACCACGTTGTCGCCGGTGCGCAGATGGTCGATGATGGCATCCAGACTCTCCCAGCCGGTGCTGACATGCGCGTAATGAATCATGTCTTTACCCTCTTTCCGTCAGACCGGCGATGGCTTCGGCCAGCATCAGATCATCCGAAGTTGTGATTTTGATGTTCCGGGCCGATCCGGGAACAACCTTGACGGTTTTTCCCAGCCGTTCCAGAAGAGCGGCGTCATCCGTCACCTGCCATTGCCGGCCGGCCGCCAGCCGATGCGCCTCAAAAAGCGTATCGAACCGGAAGGCCTGAGGCGTCTGAGCCAGCCAGACCGAATCGCGGCTGACGGTACCGCTTATCCGGGCGACGCCGTCAACGGTTTTGATGGTGTCGCTGGCCGGGATAGCGGCGATACAGCCGTCGGCATCCCTGACGCCCTCGATGCAGGACTGAATCAAACAAGACGTAACAAATGGACGAACGCCGTCATGGATCACCACCA
>CAYSMV010000337.1:0-5231 GCA_964432245.1 uncultured Desulfobacterales bacterium | reverse complement strand
GGTTGACGTCTGCGACGGCGTCTATATTCACTCCCTGGTGGGCAACCTTAAACCCGGCGATATACCCGCCGAAGTGCGCGTCAAATGCATCGACGCCCTGGTAAAGAATTATTTTGTGGAAAAACACATTGTCCAGGGCGGCTATCCCCTTGACATGCGCTATGCCGGTCCCCGGGAAGCCCTGCTTCACGCCACCTTCCGCCAGAACTACGGCTGCTCCCGCATGATCATCGGCCGGGATCATGCCGGCGTCGGCGACTTCTACGGCATGTTCGAAGCCCAGACGATCTTCGACAAGATACCCAAGCCCACCGAGCCAGGCAAGGCGTTGCTCTGCACCCCGCTGAAAATCGACTGGACCTTTTACTGCAAAAAATGCGACGGCATGGCTTCCCTGCGGACCTGCCCGCATTCAAAGGAAGACCGGGTGCTGCTGTCCGGCACCATGCTGCGCAAAGGGCTGTCCGAAGGGACCCCGATTCCCGATCATTTCGGGCGTGAGGAGGTTCTGGATATCCTGCGCGAATACTACAGCGGCCTGACCGAAAAAGTAAAAATCAAAACCCATAAGGCGGCTACCGGTCAATAAGCCGTAATAAAATTATTGCTTCCGAAGGCGCCGGAGAATTTTCCTCCGGCGCCTTTTTTACAGCTTTGTTCAGGCCGTTAAAAATCATCGTCCGTCCGGCTTTTTCAAACCAAAAAATATTTTCTCGAGGTGTTTTTCATTGTTCTTCGATGTCCAGTTCCGGATGAATCTCAAGAAACCGGTATAACGTGGCCCGGCCTACGCCCAGGATACGGGCGGCCTTGGATTTATTGCTCCCGGCTTTTTCAAGCGCGGCTTGCACCGATGGGGTGTCGAGTTTCCGGGCGGGTCCGCGCTGACCGTTATGACTGTTTTGTCTGGCCAGTTCCAGTGGCAGGTCGGCCGGTGTGATCAGATTATCCCGGCATTTAATAACGGCAAACTGGATGGCGTTTTCAAGCTCCCGGACATTGCCCGGCCACTGATAATCCATTATCGAGGCCATGGCCTCGTCGGATATTTCAGGCCGTTTACCATGGTGACGGTTGTTTTCAGCGTTCAAAAAATGCCGGGCCAGCAGGGGGATATCGTTTTTGCGCTCGCGCAGCGGCGGCAGCGTTATGGGGATCACGTTAATACGATAATAAAGATCATCCCGGAAACTGCCTTTTTCCACCTCTTTTTTCAAATCCTTGTTGGAGGCGCTGATGATCCGCACATCGGCGGTCATGGTCTTCTCACTGCCGACTTTTTCCAGGATGCCTTCCTGTAAAAAACGCAGCAGCTTGACCTGGGTGTTTTTGGGCATCTCGGCGATCTCGTCCAGAAACAGGGTCCCCTTGTCGGCCATCTCAAACCGCCCTTTTTTGTCGCGCACGGCCCCTGAAAACGAACCTTTAACGTGACCGAACAGCTCGCTCTCCACCAGGCCTTCGGGCAGGGCGCCGCAATTGATGGGAACGAACAGATTGTCCCGGCGAGTGCTTTCCCGGTGAATCGCCCGGGCCACCAGCTCCTTACCGGTGCCGGTTTCTCCGAAAATATGGACCGGCGCGTCATACGCGGCCAGGTCGCGGATCTGTTGAAAAACCTGTTTCATGGCCGGGGTCTGACTGATAATGCCCGCGAAACTGTGGGGCCCGTGTTCTCTTTCCAGGTAACAGCGTCTTAAATCGGTTTTGTCGGCCAGCGCCACCACCACGCCCCGCATTTTAGCGTCTCCGGCCCTTATCGGCACAACGGTTACGTCCAGTTCCCTTCTTTCTCCCCGGACTTCGGGGATGATAGTGGAGTAACATTTTTTCTGAAAAACCGGGACCTCATTTTTATCGCAGAAGGAACAGTTGTCGCCGCACAGCCGCGGCTTGAAAACATCATAACAGTCTTTACCGATCGCTTCCGTGGCCGACAAGCCGGTCAGCCGTTCCGCGCCGCGGCTGAAAAAAAAGATGGTTCGATTCAGATCATGCGCTATAACGCCCTCGGCCAGATTGTCAATAATCCTGTCCGTGTTCTTTTTATGCAGGACAAAAGCGTCAAAATAACCGCGATTGAGAAGGTTAAACACCAGCTGCTTTATTGCCCTGGCCGATTCCCGGAACGCTTCCAGGGCTTCCGGGCCGCTGGTCCCGTGTATGGCCGGGTCCTCAAGCCCCCAGTGAACAATGGCCGGCGAACCGGCAACAGCCGGACATTCCTCTCCCTGTTTCAGTGATGAGCAGAGAGTTATGGCCAGATCAAAATTCAGGGCATGCAGGTCCTGTATCCTTTTCGGAAAATGGCCGGAAATGTCTATTCCATGTTCACGCATAACGGCTATGGCCAGGGGATGAACCTCCGGCGACGGTTCCGGGCCGGCGCTGAACACCGCTACGCCTTCAGGAGCCATCTGCTTCGCGAACCCTTCCGCCATCTGGCTCCTGGCGGAGTTCTGACGACAGATAAAAAGAATCGCACCGTTATCCATTTTCACACATCCTGCCCATGATGGTCCGGTACAAAGACCCTTTCGTCACGCCGGCGGTTATCTTTTCCGGAACCGGTTCCGGCCCGGCCGCCGTCGCCCGGAGCCGTAAAATCCATTACAAAATGAAGCCTGCCCCGAGTTGTTACGAGTCTATCTCTATATGATTCGCCGCTTTATGTCAATATCTGCATACAAGACCGGGTACTGTTGCCGCCGCCATCTTTTAAAGAACCTGTCCGCTCATTCCGGATTCAGGTCGCGCGCCGTTTATCCTAAAAACAAAGTCCGAACGGATAAATCCTGAACGTGCGACAGCCGCAACTTGACACCCAAACCGGAAATTGTCATAAATGAATTTATCGTCAGCATTTTTCGCTGTTGTTTGCCGTGAAATTTTATGGCTGCTGATTTATTTCAGCGTGCGGGGCGGGCACTGTCATGCGCATCAGCCTGAAAACATTTTTCACGATTCTGACCGCGGTCATAATTTCAGGGCTGTCGCCGGCCGACGCTCTTAAAGCTGAAATTTACCGGTTCCGGGATACAAAAGGAAGCCGGCATTATTTTGACGCCCGGTCGACCAAAGCCCCGGCTGAGGTTGAATCTCTGGCCGCAACAGTCAAACGGCATAATGGCTTTGAGGATTTAGAGCAGGAACTGTGGGCGGCTTTCCCACCGAAATCCGGGGTGGAAAAAGCCTCTCTGACCACGGTAACCATCAATTCCCCCACAGGTAAAGGATCGGGTTTTTTTATCAGCGACCGGGGACATGTCCTGACCAACCGGCACGTGCTGGAAGGTGATCCGGAGCAAATAACGCGGGCCGAGTCGGAATTAGAGGCGGTATCAAAAATAATGAATGACCGGGCGTCCTGGCTGTCGCACGAAGAAGACCGGCTGAAACAGGCCCGGATAAATCTGGAAAAAATAAAGGAATCGGCCGCGGCCGTTAAAAACAGGGAAAAACGCCGGCAGGCCCTGGCCCTCTATGATGACCGTCTGGATGAGTATCGGTCCTGGAAGACGCGTATCGAACAGCAGCGGGAAGAGCATGAAAAACAAAAAGAAGATCTTCGATATGAACGTTACCTGTTCAAAAACAGAGCGGCCATGGCCGGGGCGGCCAGCCATTTTACAGTTATCGCCAGGGATGGACGGGAATTGCATGCCTATCTGGTTCGCGCCAGCGAAACGCATGACCTGGCCCTGCTGAAAATCGACGGCTATCATACCCCCCGGCTGGATCCGGCGGATATTGAAATACCGGGCCAGGGCAGCGAGGTGTATGCCATTGGCGGTCCGGCGGGCCTGCGGGACTCAGTCAGCCGGGGTGTGATTTCCGGGTTGGAGGGAGGTTTTATTAAAACCGATGCCGGAATCTATCCGGGCAACAGCGGCGGCCCTCTGGTAACACCGGAAGGGAAGGCGGTGGGAGTCAATACTTTCAAGCTTCTGACGAGTAAATTCGAGGGACTGGGGTTCGCCATACCGATCCGGACGGCGCTGGAGGAATTTTCCGCGGGAATTGGACAAAACCATAAAAAATAAAGGTTGACTGAGCTTATTAATGAAGGACTCTTTAAAAATCGGCATCGGTTTCGGCGTCACCTCGGCCATGATTACCACCCTGGGGCTGATCGTGGGCTTGAGCGCCGGTACCCATTCCAGGGTAGCGGTTGCCGGCGGTATTATCATGATCGCCATTGCCGACGCTTTTTCAGACGCGCTGGGCATTCATATTTCAGAAGAATCAACGAACAGTCGCACCTCGCGACAGGTCTGGACCTCCACGCTGGCGACGTTCGGGGCCAAATTCTTTCTGGCCCTGACGTTTCTGATACCGGTCATGCTGTTGCCGCTGCTGCCGGCGGTCATTATCAGTTTTGGATGGGGCTTTCTGATGTTGAGCATGTTGAGCATCTTTATCGCCAGGAGTCAGCGGCAGGCCGCCTGGAAAATAGTGGCCGAGCACATTTCCATTGCCGTGCTGGTGATAGTGATCACTTATTTCGCGGGGGTTCTGGTACATAATTACGTATACTGAACAACCGGGAAACCATGCCGTTTTTAAAACGGCGCTAAAAAACAGGGGGTATGAATATGGATAGAAAACTGCTGAAAAAACTGCACCGGCTGGGGGATATCATGAATAACGAATCGACTTTCCCCTTGACGCTGATCCGCTGGTACCTGATACCGCCGATTTACCGCTGGTATTTCAAACCATTGTACCGGGCTATGGCGGCCGTATTAACCGAGGATGAAATCGACCTGCTGCTGCTGCTGAAAAACGACCGGCTGACCCGGGAAGAGCTGCGGGAGCGGGCGAAGTGGCCGGAAGAAAAGTTTTCCAGAGCCTTTGACGCCCTGACCGGCAAGAAAGCGGTGCTTTGGACCGAGACGTCAGCCACGGACCGGGAAACATTTCGTATCGCGCCCATGATGCTGGGCTGGTTTGAGTTGAGCTTTGGTGACGGCGTGATCACGCCGGAGCGGGAAGTCTTCTCCCGGGAGCTGGGTAGATTTTTTAACCGTTTTAAATTGTTAAACTTTTTCCTCAGCCGCAATCTGATGAACAAACTGATGTTCGGGCTGGGGCCTATGAGCGGTATTGCCCGCCTGCCTCAGGAAAACAAACCGGCCTCCGATAAGACCATTGCCGTGGACAAGTCGGTAGATGTTCCCGAGGGAAAAATCTACAGCGTGGGAGGAGTGACCGCCATGATCGAAAAATAC
>CAYSMV010000336.1:0-7985 GCA_964432245.1 uncultured Desulfobacterales bacterium | reverse complement strand
TTTAAGTTTTAAGGTAAGATTTAGGGCGGTGTCGGGGAACGGCTTTAATCGTTCTAAACGACCTAAAACTCTAAAACCTTGAAACCCTAAAACCTTTTATTTGTTTAACGCCCTTGATATGAACTTGATGACAAAATCCGCATAATCATCCACGCTGATTCTTCTTTTTGTATGTTTCCACCGCTTCAAATACCAGTCCTGCAACATGGCCTTGATTACAGAAGCGGCCAGCTGGGTATTATCGGCCGAGAAAACTCCGGCTTTTACTCCCTGGTCGAGTATATCGGCAAAAATTTTTTCCGTATACAGTTCGCTGGCAATAGCTTTTTTCTGCTCCTCTTTATTCAGGTTTTTGGCTTCCATGAAAAAAAAATAAAACCAGGGCTGCATGCTTTCACTTAAATAAAGATGAATCCGGATGGCGGCCTCGAGTTTTTCCCCGGGATCCGATCTTTTTCTGATCTCTTCTTCCAGCAGGCGGCCGGTGATCCGGTATCCCTGGTCCTGGATAACGGCCAGCAACTGCTCCTTGTTTGAAAAATAGGAATAGAGCGCCCCCAGACTGAGGTTGGTTTCCCTGGCCAGTTCCCGAAGACTCATGGAATGGAAGCCCTTTTTATTGCTCAGCTTCAAGGTGGCGTTACAAATATTGACCAGATTTTTTACCACCACGGCTTCCTTTTTAACCTTGATGCCCCGCCGGTTTTCATAGAAAATATCCCGGCAGATATCTTCCATGGAAAACATGACCCTGCTTCTGAAATCCTCGAATGTCATCATCAGCCGCTATTTATTCTGGTATTCTCTTAAAATCCGCTTGGCCACGGACATCTTATGGACCTCATCGGCGCCGTCGTAGAGCCGGGCGGCCCGCTCATGACGATAAAAAAAGGCGATGATGGTGTCGTCGGTCATGCCCAGGCCGCCATATACCTGCAAAGCCCGGTCGATCACCCGCTGCATGGTATTGGCCACCACAAACTTGATGAACGACACGTCATAGCGGGCCTCTTTCTGGCCATACCTGTCGATTTTCCAGGCCGCGTGCAGCGTCATCAGCCGGGCGGCCTGGATCTCGGCGGCCGATTCGGCCACCCACTGGCGGATGATCTGCCGCGTGGCCAGGGTGCGGCCGTCGGGCAGGATCAGCCGCTCGTTGGCCCGGCGGCACATCATGTCAAAGCAGCGCTTGCAAATGCCCAGCCAGCGCATGCAGTGGTGGATCCGGCCGGGTCCCAGCCGTTCCTGGGCGATCACGAAGCCAAGGCCCTCCTGCCCCAGAAGATTTTTCTGCGGCACCCGGCACGACTGATAAAGAATTTCGGCGTGGCTGGCGTAATCGCTGCCTTTATCTCCCATGACCGGCAGGTTCCGCACCAGATTGAAACCCGGGGTATCCGTCGGCACGATAATCATGCTGGCCCGGAGATAAACGGGAGCCTCAGGATTGGTGATCGCCATGACGATGGCGAATCTGGCGCCGTCGGCGGCGGTGGTGTACCATTTATGGCCGTTGATAACGTAGTCTTCCCCGTCCTTGACCGCGGTAGTATCCAGCATGACCGGATTGGAGCCGGGAAGATCGACCTCGGTCATGGAAAAGCAGCTGCGAATCTTGCCCTCCACCAGAGGCTTGAGGTATTCTTCCTTCTGCTCCGGCGTGCCGTGAAGATGAAGGATTTCGATGTTACCGGCGTCCGGGGCCTGGCACCCGAAGACATAATGGCCCAGCGGGCTGACGCCCAGGGCTTCCGACACCAGGCCGTGTTCCACCAGGGAAAGTCCCATGCCCCCGAGTTCCTCTGGGATCTGCGGACCCCAAAGTTCCATCTTCTTGACCATCTTCCGCTTTTCCGCCAGTGCCGGAACCATCTCCTTAAAATCATGAGCGACAAATTCCGCCTCCATGGGGATCAGCTCCTTTTCCACGAACTCGTGAATCATCTCCAGGATGGTCTTCATCCGATCCGATATTTCAAAATCCATACTCATCCTCCCTCTAATGTTACGGGGTTATCCGTCAGCCGGCGATTATCTGTATGTCACCAGGTTTTCTTCTTTGTCCCTCGTCAGCCAGTGATGTTCATTAAACGACGACAGCATGATCGCCTCCGGCGTGCATTTAAAACGCGTCATGGAACAGTTGATGATCTGCCAGTTGAGCCGCATGGTCATCTCGCTGGAAAGGCCCAGCGCCCGCTGGGCCGCTACCGCCAGCGGACCGCCGGAGGTAAATACCGCCACCCGGCGGCCCCGGCCATCCTGCTCCATAATGGCTGTCACGCCCCTGTTGACGCGGGTGGAAAAATCATCCCACGACATCAGATCAGCAGGTGGATAGTCGCCTTTTACCCATCGCATCGCGGCCGCTTCAAATATCCGCTGAAACGCCCCGGCGTCAATAAACATCCGGGCGGCGTCGGCATTAAAAGAAGCGTCTTCCGCGGCCAGGATCGGCACCAGTGTTCTCAGTACGCCGCCGAAATCATACTCCGCCAGTTCCGGCATTTCCGTTATTGTAAAATGATCCCTTCCGGTCTGTCGGCATCGTGTCAGATACTCGTCAGCGGTCTGCCGGTGCCGCGCCTGGGGTCCGACATACATCGCGTCAAAAAAGATCTCTCTTTCCAGCAAATAATCCGCCAGCCGCTTGGCCTGAATTATCCCCTGGTCGGACAATTGATCGTAATTCTGTTTTCCAAAGGATGCCTGGGCATGGCGGATGAAATAAAGCGTACTCATATATTCCCCATTTTTTTCCTATCATATTCCGGGAATCGTTTAAGTCAATAAAAAAATATAACGAACGTTCGTTTTTTTCTTGAAACGGCCGACAAGATACAATAGGATAGCCAGATAAGAAACCATTAATTTTATCCGGATTACGGATTCACACGATAGATCCGGGATAGTCTTGACCGGAGTGACGAAGTTTCTCTCTTCGTCATCCTCCGGCTTGACCGGAGGATCCAGTGTGAAAACGGAATTTAACCGTCGGCGGGGAACGACCATCATCTCTCTGCCGCTTGGTGGAAAAAACTTACCATGAAAATTCTGGTCTGCGTCAAACAGGTCATCGACATCGAACAGCAGATCGATATCCGTGAGGACCATCTCTGGATCGCCGAAAACGAGGACACGCGTTATCACATGAACTATTTCGACGAATTCGCCGTCGAAGAAGCCGTCAGGATTAAAGAACAGCATGAGAACGTTTTTATTGACGCGCTGACAATGGGGCCGGCCGGAGCCGAAACCACCCTGCGCCGGGCCCTGGCCCTGGGCGCGGACAACGCCGTTCATATCCGGCAAGCGAAAAACGGCTTTCTGTGCGCCGAAGAAACCGCTTTCAACATCGCGGAGTTTATCAGCGCCAATTCTTACGACCTGATCCTTTTCGGCGTCATGTCCGAAGACGCCATGCAGAGTCTGACCGGGCCGATGACCGCGGCTTTATGTGGCCTGCCCTGCGCGGCGGCCGTCGTGGAACAGACACTGAACATGAAAGAGAAAACCATCACCGTTGTCTGCGAACTGGCCGGCGGTCTCCATGAAACCGTCCGGCTGCCGCTGCCGACGGCGTTAACCGTCCAGTCGGGCATCAACCAGCCGCGCTACGCCTCCCTGTCCAACCGGCTGCGGGCAAAATCCCAGGCCATCCAGTCGATCATACCCAAAGCAGACGGCAGACTCAAACTGCGGCAGCAGTCCCTGTCCGTGTTCGCGCCCGCCAGGACCGGCGCCGGAGAATTTATCCATGGCAACAGCAAAGAAAAAGCAGCCAGACTGATCGATATTCTGCATCAGAAATCGCTGATATAAAAGGAGACCCCGTGAAATCCGACGTTCTGCTGGTGGCGGAAACCATAAACAATCAGATATCGCCGGTAAGTGAGGAACTGTGCGGCCTGGCCGCACGACTGCTCTCAAACTCCGGCAACCAGGCGCTTTTTCTGATTCCCGGCAGTGATGTTTCAGAACAGGCCGAAAAATTCGCCACGCGAACCGGTCAGGCCGTCTGCGCGCTGCATAGCCCGCTGTTTCAATACCCAAACCCGGAGTTGCTGTCCGACGCGATTGTTGACCTGGCCAGAGAATCGAGCTGTCAATATATCTGTTTTTTCCACACGTCCGCAGGATGCCAGGCCGCGGCCAGGACAACGGTAAAAACAGCCGGCACCTGCATCTCCGGGGTAAACGATCTGCGGGTAAACAACCGGGAAATTATCTTCCAGCGATCTTTGTTTAACGGAAAACTGGCCATGGAAACCAGGCCGGAAACACGGCCGGTGATCCTGACCATCCTGCCCGGCGCCTTCAACAAAAAGGAGAATAAAGAAAATTTTGCCGCCCTCCCGGAGATAACCATACGGCGCGTGGCCGACGCTTCCGCTTATAAACCGGTAGGTATGACGGCCGTCGTTGACGACGACGCAACCATCGACAAAGCGGACATTATTATCGCCGCCGGCCGGGGGATCGGCAACGAAGAAAACCTGGAACTGGTCCGCCGGCTGGCCCGGATATTTCCGAATGCCGCGGTGGCGGCTTCCCGTCCCCTGTGCGATCTAAAATGGCTGCCCTATTCCCGCCAGGTCGGCGCCACCGGTAAAACCGTCTCCCCGAAACTCTATCTGGCCTGCGGTATCTCCGGCTCCCAGCAGCACCTTTACGGCATGAAAGACTCTCAATGGATCGTAGCGGTCAATACCGACCCCCATGCCGCCATCTTTTCCGTAGCCGACTTCTGTATTGTGGAGGACGTTACTGTTTTCCTGCCGCTTCTGGCGGATATGTATGAAAAGAAACGCGGGAAAAAAGAAAACAGTGATCAGTCAGAGAACCTGGACGGACCTTGAATTGGAATGATGCTTCATATCTCCCGGATCATTTTCAGGAGGGCCTTCAGACCTTCATCCATTTGATCGGAAGATTTTGACTCTTCGCAGGCATCAGCCTGCTTTTTAATTTCTTTGAGTTTGTTGTCAACCTGAATAGAGCGTTCGACCTTGCTCACCATCGTCGATTGCTGTTTTAAGAGTTGCTTCAGGCGATCAATAAGCTGATCGATCAGGTTCTTCACGATGGCCAGGTGCTGACTCAGATTTTCGTTGAGTTTCTCTTCGGTAATAATAAAAACATCGGTCGGCTCCACGGCTTCGGCTGTGGCCGTGCGGGGTTCGCCGGTAATAATCGCCATTTCCCCGAAAATCTGATCCTTGCCCAGCTGACTGATTACCATGCGCTTTGTCTTGTGTTTTCTGATGATCTTCACCTGTCCATTCAGAATCAGATAGGCCTCGTTCCCCGGGTCCCCTTCATTAAAAATCACCTCGCCGGCATTAAACGATCTGGTGGGAAAACCGGCCGTCGACAAAGGGACTTCTGAATCATTACCAATCATCGTAACATCAGCCTCATCGATCTCAACCTCGGGCTCCACTTCGGGCTCAACCTGGGACTCAACTTCAGCCTTCAGCTTGTTTATCCCTTCGTTTACCATCTTCAGCTCGGGTATCTCATCTTTGTTTTTTTCGTTGCCATTCATGGTTTTTCTCCTGTAATTTTATGCGTCTTTTCAAGCCTGGCCAGATGTTTTCTCTTACTTCGGCACAGGGCCCCAAAACATGAGAATGAGCGCGGAAGACTCAAACTTTTCCGATTTAACCGGCATCTCGCGGATAGCCCGCAAAGCCGGCTAAACACCTGCGGTGACTCGCACGAAGAATAGATACCCCCCTTTATTTTTTTCGCCAGAACAAAAAAAACGGAACAAGCAGAATGCTTTAATGGAATAATAGAACATATTATATCCGCTTCGCAATTGATTTTTTTAAACGAAGAAAATAATATTGACACATAATCACGGCCTTGCTACAAAAAAATGAACATTAGCATAATATGTTGTTTATATGCTTAATTCTTTTTTTTGTCGAAAAATCACTATTATCCAAAATAAATGAAAATACGGTTTTTTATCACATAGGCAATGGTTTTTATTAAGCCCGGCTGTTTGCTGGAAAGACAGGCCCTGTTTGGCCTGTTAGGAATGAACTCGGGGGAAGTTTTTTTGTGAGCACCATTTTGATCCTCCGGGGAAAAAGCCGGTTGCAACCAGCCCCCAAAGGGTTAAGATGCGAATAAAAAGGACTTCATCCGAAACCACAGAAATATTATTCTGGACAATAATGCGAAAAAAACGTTTTATGATTACCCGTCTCACAAAAATAACAACCTGCAAGGAAAAAATGATGAAACGACTGATCGGGATATATCTCCTGGCCGCGTTGTCCTTTTCCACCGTGGCGTTTGCCTTACCTGCGGAAATGAGCCTGGAAATCCGTCAGGGAGATCTTCGGGCTACGCCTTCATTTCTTGGTAAAATTATCGCCAGAGTCCAGTATGGCGACCGGATGAAAGTCCTTGAACAAAACGAGGCCTGGTCAAGAGTACTGGCACCGGACGGCAGGAAAACAGGGTGGATCCACACCTCCGCCCTTACCAAAAAGAAAATCATGCTCAACGCCACATCCGGGGATGCGAATCTGGCCGCGTCCAGCGGAGAGCTGACCCTGGCCGGAAAGGGTTTCAATTCCGATGTCGAGGCGGAATACCGGGCGCAAAATCAACAAATCGATTTCACTCTTGTCGACAAAATGGAAAGAACGAACATCTCTCCCGATATAATAAAAGCGTTTCTCAGGGAAGGAAAAGTCGTCCCGGATAAAGGAGAATCTCAATGAAAAAAGTGTTTGTTCTCCTGTTACCCGTATGTTTGCTTTTTCCCGGCTGCGCGGTCTTTGACCAGGCTGTCCAGATGGGCGTAAATACGGGGCTGGTTTCCCGGAACACAGCTGACGCGCTTAAAAAAACGGCCCGGACCTTTCAAGATATTACCCCGGAACAGGAGCATTATATCGGACGAACGGTAGCCGCGAATATTTTAAACGTTTACAAACCGTATCATAATCAAAAAGCCAATGACTATATTAATGTCCTGGGTCAGTCTCTGGCGGCTTTTTCGGACCGGCCGGACACATTCGGGGGATACCACTTCATGATCCTGGAAACTTCGGAGGTCAACGCTTTCGCCGCACCCGGAGGATTCATCTTCGTTTCCCGGGGTCTCCTGCGCTGCTGTAAAAGCGAAGATGCGGTGGCCGCTGTCCTGGCTCACGAAATCGCCCATGTGCAACATAAGCATGGCCTCCAGTCCATCAAAAAGGACCGGCTGGTAAAGGCCTTTACCGCTCTGGCCGCTGTTGGCGCGGCCGCGGCCGCTGAAAAATCCCGGGAAATAGCTCAGCTGACCTCCACTTTTTCGGGCAGCATCAGCGACATCACCTCCACCATGATCAACAGCGGTTACTCCCGGGCCTTTGAGAAAGAAGCGGACATCACCGCCGTCGAAATTTTGAAACGCATCGGATACAATCCCGTCGGGCTCAAAGAAATGCTTGAAGAGATGAAGCGATATATGAAACCGGGAGGACCGGGTTTCGCGAAAACGCATCCGGATCCGGAAGACAGGATCGAAACGGTCGAACCCTTTATCGGTTACTGCGGGGCCGTCTCCATGCCAAAGAGCCGGAAATACAGGTTCCAAAAGGCATTGTCCTTGATATAATATTTATCCGTTTCCCGTCATCCCGGCGAAAGCCGGGATCCAGGGAGTCCGCCAGCGTGGCGCCGGTTTGAACGATAATGAAACTCTCTTATGTTATATGCAAAAAATGAATAATATCAATTTTATTCTGGGTCCTCCGGTCAAGCCGGAGGATGACAAAGAAAAATGAAGTTTCGTACAAGTAAAAGCAGATTCTCTGAATAACGCTCCGCTTCACCGCGTGCCCGGGCCAAGGCCGTAGTGATGATGTAAAGGCTTCTTGCGAAGCCTTCATTATAGTGAAAACGCCAAAAACGCACGGGCATTTGATAGGACCGCTTTTGTAAAAGCCGAATGTTCAAACGAATAAAATACGGCC
>CAYSMV010000335.1:0-5904 GCA_964432245.1 uncultured Desulfobacterales bacterium | reverse complement strand
TGGCCGGCTTTGAGGTGGAAAGAATTTTTGACAGATATGCTTATCTGGAAGGCGCCACCGTCGGCAGGGTTGAAAGCGTAGAGCCGCATCCCGATGCCGATCATTTGAAAGTTTGCCGGGTGAATGCCGGCGACCGCGTGCTTTCCGTTGTCTGCGGGGCGCCGAATGTTAGAAGGAACATGCTGTCCGCCCTGGTAACACCCGGGTTTGTCCTTCCCGGGGGCATGACCATAAAAAAGAGTAAAATCCGGGGGGTGGTGTCGGAAGGAATGCTTTGCAGCCGGGCCGAGCTCGGGATCGGCGACGACAGCTCCGGCATCATGGAAATAGAAAAGGCTGTCGCTCCCGGAACACCACTGGCCACCACCTTATCGCTTTCCGCCCATGTCCTGGAAATCAATTTAACCCCGAACCGTCCGGATTGCCTGAGCATTATCGGCATGGCGCGCGAGGTCGCCGCTCTTACCGGACAGACGTTGTCGCTGCCCGGGATCGAACTGGCCGAGGCGGCGACGAATGTCGCCGAATACGCAGCGGTTGATATCAGAGATCCCGAATTGTGCTCCCGTTATGTGGCCCGGGTGATGACGGATGTAACGGTCAAGGAGTCACCCTTCTGGTTGCGGGAGAGGTTATTATCGGTGGGATTGAAACCGATCAACAACGTCGTCGATATCACCAATTTTGTGATGATGGAAACCGGTCAGCCCCTGCACGCCTTTGATCTTGATCTGCTCGCCGAAAACAGGATTATTGTCCGGCGGGCCGGTTCGGTTTCTTCTTTTATTACGCTTGACCAGAAGGAACGGCCGCTTTCACCGGAAATGCTGATGATCTGCGACGCCGAGAAGCCGGTGGCCGTAGCCGGGGTCATGGGCGGCATGAATTCGGAAATTTCCGGGCAGACAGCCCGCGTTCTGATTGAGAGCGCCTGTTTCTCTCCCACCAGTATTCGCAAGACATCCAAGGCGCTGAATATCAGCAGTGATGCCGCCTATCGTTTTGAAAGAGGCGTGGACCCTCTGGGTACGGTTTTCGCGGCCGACAGAGCCGCGCGACTAATGGCGGAAATCGCGGGCGGTAAGATCGCCGGGGGGATGATCGATAATCATCCGCTGCCGGCCGCGGGAAAAATGATAACCGTCAGCGTCAACGCTATTAATCGGCGGCTGGGAACCCGGATCGGTATTGACGAGATGGCCGCTTTTCTTGAAGCGGTGGATTTTACTGTCCGCAAAGCAGGCAACGACCTGCTCGAGGTCAAGGTACCGTCTTTCCGGGTCGACGTAGAAAGGCCGGAAGATATTTCCGAGGAGATTGCCAGACTCTGGGGGTATAACAAGATACCGGTGACGTTTCCCCTGATCGGAAGCGACAGCGGCAATCCGTCCCCGATGTTTGAATGGAAGAAGAGTTTCCGGGAAGTGATGACGGGTTTCGGCTTTTCCGAAGTTGTAACTTACAGTTTTATCGGTGAAAAGGCCTGCGCCGGAATGGATTTCCTGAGCCCGGCCGGTCGGTTGGACCCGATAAAGGTTTTAAACCCCCTGGCGGCCGATCAGTCCGTAATGCGGACGTCGCTGATACCGGGCCTTCTTGCGACCATGCGCTATAACCTGTCGCAGCAGATTATCGATATGAAAATATTTGAAATCGGTCGGGTGTTCTGGAAAAAGAGTGACGCCGAAGACTTGCCGGAGGAGCCGGAAATGATAGCCGCTCTTCTGACCGGCGCCGTGAGGCGGCGTTCATGGCGAAGACCGGAGGAGCTGAGCGATTTTTTTGACATAAAGGGCGCTCTGGCGGGACTGTTAAAGGAACTCGACGCGCCGGCCTGCGGTTTTACGGCCATGCCCCGGGAACGTTGTACGGTAACAAGACCCGGGCATACGGCCCGGTTAAGCGTTCAGGGCCTGGCTGTCGGCCTTGTCGGAGAAATATCGCACGACGTGCTGGAAAGGTTTGATCTAAAGAAGCCGGCTTTTGTTTTTGAGCTGAATGTGTCGGCGGTTGTGCCGATGTTATCCGATCACATCCAAGCCAGTCTTTTATCAAAATTTCCTTCCGTATCAAGAGACATCACGGTTATCGTGGACCAGGGGGTTGAAGCGGAGCGAATTTTTAATTTTCTTGAAGAAGGCGGCGATAATCTGATAGAAGATATCCAGGTGATTGATGTTTATGGGGGAGGGACCATACCGGAGGGGAAAAAGAGCCTTTCCTTCAGGATTGTTTATCGATCGCGGGAAACGACCTTAAAGGACGAATTTGTTAACCGGATTCATTCCAGGATAGCCGGCAGGCTTATTAAGGAGTTCTCGGCGCAGTTGCCTGTCTGAAATTTCTGACTGGTGAATTTCCAGGTCAACTTTAGGGAGGGATGTCCATGCCGGATAAAAACGGTGATCCCACCATTTCATTAATTCCCGAGGATTTTACATCTCTACCGAATATCCCCGATAAACTCTATTTCCGGATTGGAGAAGTCTGCGGTATCGTGGGCGTAGCCGCTCATGTGCTCCGTTTCTGGGAATCCGAGTTTCCCCAACTTTCTCCCGGCAGAACGGAAGCCGGTCAGCGGCTCTACAGCAGATCCGATATAGAGCAGATATTAAAAATCAAATATCTGCTTTATAATAAAAAATTCACCTTAAAAGGCGCCAGGAAATATTTAAAATCAAGGCATAAATCAAAGGAGGGCCTTGATATTTTAGGGGAAATTACCGCCGACCTGATGTCCATTCGCGACCTTCTAGAATAAAGGGAACCTCTACCCTGAATTGTTAAACGGCGGATATTGGCTTATTTTACGTTTTCAGACGCCGTATGGGTTTTGACAAGATTTTGGAAGTATTCTGTTCCACTGATGTTCTCAAGATCGCTGTCGGTCCGCAAATGCGTTATATCCTTATATCCCTTGTCTATCGCCTCTTTCAGGTTTTTTACGGCGAGATCCTTTTGCCCCAGTTTCGCGTAAAAACAGGCAAGATTATAATAGACAGCGGGAATATTCGGCATCAAACCAGCCAATCGTTCATAGATATTGGCGGCTTTCCCATAATCTCCCTCTTTCGCGTAGAGATTTCCCAGGCCCAAAAGCGCTGCGGATGATTCCGGTGACAGGGCAAGCGCGTTTTTGTAATATCGGGCCGCTTCTTCTGTTTTTTCAAGCTCATCAAGGATATCCCCGGCAATTATAAGGGATTTCGCGTTTTGGGGATCCAGTTCGCAGGCTTGCTGAATATGTTCCAGCGCTTGATCCGGGTAGCCCTGGCTTTTTAACGCCAGCGCCATATTGTGATGCGCGTTGGCGTAATACGGGTTAATCCGCAGTGTTTCGGACAAATACTGGACCGCCTTGTCTGTCTTTCCCAGAAAGAGATACAGCGCCCCAAGATCGCTAAGGGCTTGGAAGTAAGACGGGTCAATGCTTACCGCCCGTTCCAATTTTTTTTTAATTTTATCGATTTGACGGACGGGAGTCGGCTGTTCCAGATATGCCTTTGCGATATTGTAGTGAATCTTCGCTATTCCCGGATCGAGGTTTTCGGCTTTTTGAAGTGTAACCAGGGCTTCGGTTATTTTTTTTTGTTGAACGAATTCCGTTCCAAGGTTGACATACGGTCTGACATTATTGGGGGATTTTTTAATATTATCCTGCCAGAGAATGGTACTGTCTTGCCAGTCCATGTTTCTTCGGTGCGTCCATATCCCGCAGCAGCAGATGGCCAGGCATAAGAAGAGAGATATCGTTTTCTTTCTGGAAGACAGGTGGGGCGACACAAAAAAGACAAACGCGATAAACAGAAATACGGATGGCAAGTATGTCCGGTGTTCAAAAATCAGGGCCAGCCCTATAAAAGAAGACTCGATGGCCAGGTTGACCAGAAACCAGATCAAGGCAAAAGAGAGCAGTTTTTGTTTTCTGGCCGCGTAAACGGCTAAAAAGACCAGGGCTGACAGGGCCAGTAAGGCCGGCATGGTCGCGGCCGGATGGATCGGGGATAGAGACAGGGGAAAATCATAATCCACATTCAAGCGCGCCGGATGGGGGAAAAACAAAAGCGACAGATAATAGATCACCACCGCCGGTTCGGTCAGCAGGCGCTGGGCCGGGGTGAAGTTCTGCTTTTCCTCATATAATTTTAATATTTTTTCTATCGGGCTGGCGCCGAGATAAAGAACGGCTACAATCAGGAGAGTCAGTGCCGCGAATCCTGTCCAGGGGAGCTTTTTTTTCAGCCAGGCGCGATTCAGGTTTTGGAAAAAATACCATTCGTATAAAAAAATCATTACCGGCAGGGTGGCGACAATCTGTTTGGAAATCAGGCCAAGGATGCCGGCCATCAGGCAGAGAGCGTAAAACAGGCGACGGCGGATGAGGCTCCGGCCGGCTGTTGCGCCTATCCTGGCCTGGATGTAGCAGAACAAGGCCAGCATATAGAACATGGTCGACAGGGAATTCATGCGCTGAATGATATAGGTGACCGACTGGGTATGAACAGGGTTGACCAGCCACAGAGTCGCGGCCAGGAGCGATGCTATACCGCTTTCCATCCCACACAGACGCAGGGTCGCCCGGGCGACCAGGAATACCAGCAGCGCCGTGAATACATGGATGAGAAGGTTGACCGCGTGGTAGCCCCGGACATCATAGCGATGAAAATAATAGTTCAATGCCGTTGTAAGGTTGGCCAGGGGCCGGGGGCTGGGCCCTTTTGTTGCTGCAATAATTCTTTCCGGGGTGATCTTCGTCAATCGGATATGGGGATTTTGGGTTATATTGTCCAAGTCATCAAACACGAACGGCGCCTCAAAAGTATTGGCGTAGGCCAGCAGGGCGACGGCCGCCAGAATAAGGAATACCGAAAGCGTCCGGAGGGTAGAAATTGTGCCTGGTTTGAAAATTTTCATGATTGTCGCCTTTTTTATTTGCGGCAGGCGGGCCCGATCCCCGATATTGTCTCTGGGTTACGGATTCTACAGGCTGATATGCTCCAGAAGGATGTTCCGGTTTAATACCAGTTGCGCGGTTTTTTTAAACTGGTTGGTTATATCCGAGACGAAAAAGCGGGTTTGCCCTCCGGCCGAGAGCGTGTTCGCCGTATCCGGGTGATCGTTAATGTATTTTTTCACGGTCTGGGCGATCACGGCGGCCGAATCAATGGTTTGCACTCTTTTACCGATTTTCTGCTGAATGGTTTTCTTCAGGATCGGGTAATGGGTACAGCCCAGAATCAGGGTGTCGATCTGTCTGGTTTTCAAGGGGCGCAGATATTTTTTTATGATCATGGTTGTTTCCGGCTTATTCAGCCATCCTTCTTCTACCAGCGGCACCAGCAGGGGGCAGGCCACGGAATAGACTCTCGCTTCCGGCCGTTGTTCGATAATTTTTTTTTCATAGACGCCGCTGGTTATCGTGGCGCGGGTGCCGATAACGCCTATGGCTCCGGTCTTTGATACGGATATCGCCGTCTCCACCGCCGGCGTGATAACTTCAAATACCGGAATGTTGAAGGTTTTCATGATGCTTTCGGTGGCCACGGACGAAGCGCTGTTACAGGCGATGATAATGATTTTAGCGCCCCGGTCCAGAAGCAGGCGCGTGTTTTCCAGGGCATACTTTTCGACCGTCCGCGCGCTTTTTGCGCCGTAGGGGGTGCGCGCCGTGTCCCCGAAGTAAATCATGTCGTAACCGGGAAGCGCGTCCATAACCGCGCGGGCGACCGTCAGCCCGCCCAGGCCTGAATCAAAGATTCCGAGCACCGGTTTTCTCCAGTTCTTTTTTGACGCATGTCCGTATGATTTCCGGTGGAAATTCGGTTCTGATGCCCGGGCAGAACGCGGACATGATTTCCCAGTTCCGGATATCCGTCAGCACGCTTTCGATGAACGGCCAGGCCT
>CAYSMV010000334.1:0-5639 GCA_964432245.1 uncultured Desulfobacterales bacterium | reverse complement strand
CCCCGGCTTGACCGGGGGATCCAGCATAAAATGTCGTTATACCTTATGATTGTCAGCCGAATATCTGGATCGTCCGATCAAGTCGGACGATGATCATTTAAGTCAAATACGTCACCAAATTTATAACCCAGAGTTCTTATTCAGCAGCCTTCACATTCCAGCCACAATCTCGAGATGCTTTCTTCCGACTGCTGACTTCGACAAGGAGCTCTCCGAAACAGGGTACGCCGGCTTGGCGACCAGGTTGTCGATGCCTGCATACGAATCCATCATGTACTTTGTGCTGTCCATCTCAAAGACATGATATCGCGCCGCCCGCTCCCGGTTATCAATGGCCGCGCTGTAAAGATCCTCAAGGCTGTAATCTGAAAAAATGGTTTCGTTCACGAGTTCTTTCCCCCTTAATAACGCAATCAATTCCGAAGTTCTAACTATCGGCTGTTGTTAGACTTTCTTTAAAACATATAAATACCGAAGAGGTGGGTCAAGTAAAATTTGAGGGCTCAATGATGATGCCCGTCGTGAGCCTTTCGGCAATATGGCGCAAAGGCCTGCCGCAGTTTTGCAAAATCTTCCGCCTGGGGCCCAAGTTTGGTCAGAACCGAAAGAACTCGCTCCGGCAAGGAATCAGAGGCAGCCATGTCCCAGTACCAGGGGCAATCAACCCGGTCTGTCATTACCCGGGCGGCAAGCAGCAGCGTGCGCCTCCCCCCGGCGGCAAATTTTTCGGCGGTGGATATGCCTCCGGCCCGAGGCCCGAGAGCATCATGCTCAAAAACATCCAGAATGAACAGATCAGTCCGCTGGTAGACTTCCTGTGAGAGCCCGCCTCTTGTCGCATAGGTCATATAAATGGTTTCAACGCGGTCCCCGAGGGTGACATCAAGGGTTTGCGCCACGGCGCTGGCCGCCGCCGCCGATTCCATTATTATGACCAGAAGTGTCCTCATCCGAAATAAAATCCCTGAAGTGTTTCCGGGTCCAGCATTGCTTCCGTATCATCGCGATCAGCCACGATTTTCCCCTGGTTCATTACCAGTATCCGGGTCACCCATCCATGGATCAGCCGCAGATTGTGTTCGACCATAATGCTGGTGAACCCGACATCCTCCTGGGCGCGGCGGAGGGCTTCGAGAATCGTCCCCGCCGCTTTGGGAGACAGCCCGGCCGTGGGCTCATCCAGCAACAACAGGTCAACGGGCCGCATCAGCACCATGCCGATGGCCAGGGCCTGACGCTCGCCGCCGGACAGCAGTCCGGCCCGGCGGTTGAGCCGGTCCCGCAGCATCGGGAATATTTCAATGATCCAGTCGCGCCGGGATCGGTATTCCCCGTTGCCGTGCCAGAAGCTCAAATGCAGATTTTCTTCAGTCGACAGGCTCGGAAAAATATTGTTGGTCTGCATCAGGTAGCCCATGCCGCGACGGATGCGAGCATCTCCGGCTGTCTTCCTCAGATCTTCTTCCCTCAAAAAAACCCGGCCGGCGGATGGCCGCAGTGCCCCGGCAATGACCTTGAGCAGGGTCGTTTTGCCGCAGCCGTTGGGGCCGATCAGCACCGCCCGTTCTCCCGGCGACACGGCCAGAGACACCTCGCGCAGGACCGGCCGGTCACGATACCCCGCTGAAACAGCTTCAACACGAAGAATCGGCGGGCGGGGCGCCTGACCATTCGATGTGTGCTGCCCGCCGGATGTCTTTATGGTCAACTCAGTCTGCATTTACTGCCCCTTTTTCTGGACCCGGCTCGGGGGCCGGGGTGACGATGTCTACAACCCCATGTACATCTGCCGGACACTCTTGTTGCCCAAGACGTGCGAGCGCTCGCCGCTGAAAGCCACCCGCCCTTCATGCAGAAAATGAATCCAGTAAGCCAGGTCCGCCACCACGGTCATGTTGTGCTCGACCAGGGCCACCGTGGCGCCGCGTTCGGTCACGGCCTCCCGGATCAGTCCGGAAATTTTCTCTATCATGGCCGGGCTTACCCCGGCTGTTGGCTCGTCAAGCAGCAGAAACGGAAATCCCCGGGCGAACAGCCTGGCCAGGGACAGCAGCTTCTGCTGACCGAAGGAGAGCTGCCGGGCCGGGCGTAGCCGCTCATCCTCAAGGCCGACATGCTCCAGCCAGCGCATGGCCGTGTCATGATGTTCCTTCAAAAGCCTGCGTTTTCTGCCGGACGCAAACCAGCCGCTCCAGGCGTCCTGCATGGCCGGCGGCACAAGCCCGACCATCACGTTGTCCAGCACGCACAGACCTCCGAACACCCGGACGTCCTGAAACTGGCGCCCGATGCCCAGCCGGGCGATGTGATGGCACGGCAGTCCCCCGATTTCCTGCCCTTGAAAACGGATCTCACCCTCGTCGGGCCGCAGCGCGCCGGCAATGACATGCAGCAGGGTTGTCTTGCCGGCGCCGTTGGGGCCGATGAAAGCGGTGATCTTGCCGGCCGGCACCGAGGCGCGTATGCCGCGGAGTACCCAGAACTCGCCGAACCGTTTGCCGATATTGTTGAGAATCAGGCTGCTGGACATGTCATGTCATCCGATATTCCCCGGCCATTCCCTGGGGCCTGATGTACATCAGCACCGCCAGCATCAGGCCGTAGATGATTTCGCGTAAATTGTACGCCACGGCATCCGGCAGGCCGACAAAGCGCAGCCCTTCGGGCAGCAGCAGCATAATCACCACGCCCAGAAACGGGCCGATCCGGTTGCCCGAGCCGCCCAGCAGCAGAATGGCCGCAATAAAAATGCTTTCCTTCAGGGTAAAGGAGGTCGGGTCAATATAGGTCACGTAAGACGCGTAAAAAGCGCCGGGAACGGCCGCGAAAGCCGCCGACAGGACAAACGCCTGCAAATAGACTCGATTCGAATTGACACCAAGCGAGGCCGCCGCCGCCTCGTTTTCGCGCAGGGCCTTGAGCGTCCGGCCGAACGGCGAACGGTAAAGGGCGAAAAGCAGGGGCAGCAGCAGGGCATTCATCCCCAGGGCCAGCCCCGTGTATTGCAGCGGCGTGCGGAACACCATGCCAAAGATTTCCGGCCGCGGAATGCCGGGAATGCCGTAAGGCCCCCGGGTCAGCCCCACCCAGTTGTAAAGCAGCACAAACACGATCATCTGAAAACCGAGGGTGACAAATAAAAACAGGTCTCCCCGGAAACGCAGGGACACGGCCCCGGTTGCCATGGCGATCAGGCCGGTAATCACCACGGCCCCTGCCAGGGCCGCCAATGGATGAACATGCGCCCCGGTCAGCAGCAGGGTGAAGGCATACGCTCCGATCCCGTAAAAGGCCGCGTGCGCCAGCGACAGCAACCCGCCGAACCCCAGCGCCAGGTTCAGCGAATAGGCCAGCGGCAGGTAAATGCCGATCATCACCAGAAGATGCAGAAAATAGTTCATTTAAACGTCACCTTCATTTTTCCTCCGCGCGCCTGGCGTTGCTCACCAGCCCCTGGGGCCGGAAGATCAGCATGGCCACCAGCAGGCCGAACGTCACCAGGTCCATCCAGCGGGCGGAAAACTTCCACACCACCAGGCTCTGCAGCAGGGCCAGCGCCACCGCGCCGGCAACCCAGCCGCGGTAGGAGTCCGCCCCCCCGGCCAGCACCGCCACGGCGGCAATCAGCAGATAACTCATGCCCACAAACGGATCGATGCCGATGTCAAGCGTAATAACGCAGGCCGGAATGGCCGCCATGGCCGTGCCGATAACCAGGGCCAGTGCCCGCAGGCGGTACAGGGGCAGGCCCAGCACCGGGATCAGCTCCGGCTGGTCCCCGATGGCCCACAGGGCCTTGAAGGTGCGCAGCCGCCGCACCAGAACCCACAAAAAAACCACCGACACAATCCCGATGCCCAACCCCCAGAGCTGGATCGACGTCAGGCGAATGCCGCCGAAATTTATTACTGACGCCATGCCGCGCGGCACGGTCTGCATTTCGTTGCCGAAAATCAGGGCCACCAGATTCTCCAGCACAATCAGCACGCCCATGGAGGCAATCAGCACGGCCGCCGAAGAGGCGCCGCGGCGGTAAAAGGGCCGGTAAAGCACCAGTTCGATCAGCCAGCCCAGACCCGCGGCCAGCAGCACGGCGACCAACCCCGCCGCCATGGGCGACAGGCCAATTCGCGACGCCAGCGTGTGAAACAGGTATCCGCTGATCACAAACAGCCCGCCATAAGCCAGGTGAAACACCCGCAGCGAACGCCAGACCAGGCCGAACCCCACCGCCATCATCGCAAACAGGGCGGCGTTTACCAGGCCATTGGCAATCAGTTGCAGAAGCAGGTTCATATCTTCAAAACCTTCTTCACCGTTTCACGGAATTCGTCCGGCTGAACGGGCTTGCGCAGAAAATATTCGGCACCCAGCACCAGGGATTCGGCCTCAAACTCAAATTCCCGGTAAGCGCTGATCATGATCACCGGCAGATCCGGATGATTGGCCTTGATCCATTTGAGCAGATCAAGCCCCTCGCGGTTGTCGCTATCGGCCTCGTTGAGCCGCACGTCCAACACCGCCAGGCCCGGCACCTCTTTCCCCATCACCGCTTTTGCCTCCTCGGCGGAATATGCCGCCACGGCCCGGCACCCTTCAGGCAGATTCAGCTCCATGGTGTCCACATACTCGGGAATGTCATCCACCAGCAACACAGTTTTCATGTCGTCACTCCATCATGCGCCCGCACCGCAGTCATATATTTTGCGGCGGAAGGCCGAACAGTCTTTTCAATAAATCGTCATCCCGGGCAGTGGAGCGAAGCGGAACGTGACCCGGGATCCAGTATAAAATTGACACCATTCCTTTTTGCCCGCCTGGGATGACTGAACCGGGCCAACCCCGATTCCTTACGAGCTTATCAATCCCTTCAGTTTTGTAATTTCCGCCGCGCGCGGGAACGCCGCCTGCAATTCAGGGTAATTGGTCAGGCACTTTCTGATCCGTCGGTCAAAGGTAAAACGGTCATTGTATCCCAGCCGCTCGGCCAGCTCTTTTTTGGTGATCTTGCCGAAACCGGTCATGGCCGACTCCACCAGGGACAGTTCGGCCCTGGCCAGGTATTGCTGATAGTTCAGTGTCGCCGTGTCCTGTCCGGCTGGTTCGGCAAGCCCGGCCGCGCCCCGGGGCAGGTGCTCCGGTCCGATTTCCCGGGCGCCGGCTGCGTCGGCCCGGACAGCGGCGTAAGTGACGGCGCTTTGCAGCTCCCGCACATTGCCCGGCCAGGGCAGCCGTTCCAGAGCCGTAATCATGTCCCCGCGCAGGGAACGAACCCCGGTGCGGTTTTCACGGTATAACCGCTGCAGAAAATACTGGGCCAGCAGCGCAACATCCTCCACGTGTTCCCGCAGGGCCGGAATCAGAATGCGCGTTACACCGGCCCCCAGGTCCCGGGATGCCCGCCGGTCATCCGGCAAAGCAGCGATCACAATCCGTGCCCGGGACTTGACCTCGCGACCGTTTGCCGGGTGTCGGCACGCGCCGCTTTCCGCCATTTTTACCAGCCCCGCCCACAACGCCTCATCCAGACCATCAATCCCATCAATCATCAACACGCCGTCCCGGGCTTCATCCAGCCAGCAGCCGCTACCCAAAGCCGTGCGCGGACCTGTTGCTTTTTCAAAAGGGCCGAAAAGTCG
>CAYSMV010000333.1:0-4509 GCA_964432245.1 uncultured Desulfobacterales bacterium | reverse complement strand
GGCCACCTCTCGCTTTTTCGACGCGGTAATGAAAATGGGGGTACTGCGTCTGAAGCCCGAAGAAAGGCACAGAAGAATACCGGCGGTCTTTATTCTGATCGCCACCATCATAACCATGGCGGTGTTCGTCCCCTATCATCTTTTTTCCGGGAACCTGCTTATCGCCTCGGCGGATATGGTCGCCCTGTCCGCCTCAATAATAGCGCTGATTTACCTCCGCATTGCGGAGCGGGGGATTGTCGCCTACTGGATCATAAGCCTTATCTTCATTATCCTCTGCGTCAGTACGGTCGTGATTGGAAGAAATGAGATTTCTTATTTTCTATGGGCCTTGGCCCCGCCGGCCGTATTTTTTTCAATTCTGGGAAAAAGGTCGGGAATGACGATCAGCCTCTTGTTTTTTGTGGTAACCGTCATCCTCATGGCCTTACCAGAGTCGCTGATGGCTTCAGAACCGTATCCCCTTTCCGTTCTCGGTCGATACACCACCATCTATATGATTCTCGCCTTTATGCTTTATTATTATGAATCTTCTCAACAACTGCTGTTTAAACATATCCAGCGCGAAAAAGAAAAGTTTGAATACGCCTCCAAACGGGACCCGTTGACAGATCTTGCCAACCGAAGGGAACTTATGGGGAAAATGAAGGAGGAACAGCGCCGGCAGATACGGCTGCGGAACGCCTTTACCCTTATCCTCGGCGATATCGACGACTTCAAGAAACTGAACGACACCTACGGACATGACGCCGGCGATTATATCCTCAAAGCGGTGGCGCAATTACTGAAAGATCAAGTGCGCGGCATCGACTGTCCCTCCCGGTGGGGGGGGGAAGAATTCCTCATCATGCTGATAGAAACCGACATCGAAAACGGAAAAGCCGTCGCTGAACGAATACGAAGCAAGATTGAAAAAGAAAACTTCTCTTTTCACGGCACGCCGATTCCCGTTACCATGACGTTCGGGTTAAGTCAGTTCCAGGGCGTGAACGACACGCTTGACAGCTGCATTAAACGGGCCGACAAGGCTATGTATGAAGGTAAACGCCAGGGAAAAAACAGGGTTATCGCCACGTGACGATTCTTTCCCGCGCAACATTTAGAAATTCTGGTTTATATTTTAGAAATCCACCCCAAACCACTTTTGTCCAAAATAAACAGAAAAATGATTTTTTATCACATAAACAGTTGTTTTTATTAAGCCCGATAATTTTTAGAAAACCAGCTCCTGATTATCTGATGAACGTCTAAACCGGGCACGGCCCGGAACCAAACCTGTAAGCAGCAGTAACGCATTATTCCCTTGCGGTTCATCTTTTTTTGTGTTACCTCAAAACAAAAAAACGTGTTATACCCGTCATGGTAAACACATCCTGACGGTCAGAAAACATATAAACCCGCGGGCAATTTTCAGTTGACGCAAAAGGAGGGCAACGAATGGCGGAGAATATAATGGAAATCAGCGACAGCAGTTTTGAAAACGACGTGTTACAATCAAATATACCGGTTTTTGTCGATTTCTGGGCGCCCTGGTGCGGGCCGTGCAAGGCCATAGGGCCGATTATGGAAGAGCTGGCCGACGACTTTGCCGATAAAGTCAAATTCGCCAAATGCAATGTCGACAACAACCCGGCCATACCGACCCGGTATGGCATTCAGGCGATCCCCACCCTGATTCTTTTCAAAAACGGAAAAATAGCGGAACAGATTATCGGCGTAGTCCCCAAGTCGAAACTGGAAGCGGCCTTGAATAAAGTAATCGAATAATCGCGGAAGCTCGGATGTCAATGGCAAAAACAGATCATGAACTGGTTATCATCGGCGGCGGACCGGCCGGCCTGACCGCCGGTATATACGCGGCCAGGGCCAAGCTGGACGCCCTGCTGATAGAAAAAATAACACCCGGCGGCCAGGTGTTAACCACCGACTGGATCGAAAATTACCCCGGATTTCCGGACGGAATCAGCGGCGCCGACCTGGTTTCAAAAATGAGTGACCAGGCCCGCAATCTCAAAGTTGTCATAGGGTCGACGGAAGTGACCGGCGTCGATTTGTCCGGGGACGCGAAGAAGATCATCACCGACAACGGGCCCATAACCTGCCGGGCCGTGATTATCGCCACCGGCGCCTCTCCCAACCGGCTGGGCGTACCGGGCGAAGATCGTTTCTTCGGCAGAGGCATCTCCTTCTGCGCCACCTGCGACGCTCCCTTCTACAGGGGGAAAACGGTGGCGACGGTAGGCGGCGGCGATACCGCTGTTCAGGAAAGCCTCTATTTAACCAAATTCGTAAAAAAACTATATCTGATACATCGACGGGATCAGCTTCGAGCCGCAAAAATTTTGCAGGAACGGGCGCTGGCCAACGATAAAATAGAATTCGTCTGGGACAGCGTGATAACGGCCATCGGCGGCGGACTGACCAATGTCGAGAAAGTAACCGTGAAAAACGTCAAAACCGGCCTGACAAAAGACCTGGCCGTTGACGGATGCTTTGTCTGGGTCGGCATTAAACCCAACGCCGGGTTTCTCGGAGACACTTTAAAAACCGATGGCCATGGATTCATTATCACCGATCAGGAAATGAGGACATCGCTTCCCGGGGTATTTGCGGCCGGCGACGTCCGCTCCACCGCTTTAAGGCAGATCACTACCGCCGTGGGAAACGCTGCCATGGCGGTCCGTTCAGCGGAACATTATCTGGAAAATCTGGGCTAACAGCCGCGGAAACGTCTTCCGGATATTCATCGGCGATCGTCAACCGGGTCGGCAACCGTCTTGTCGGGGTGGTAAAACCGCTCTTTTTCGCTGTATATGCAACCACAGTACTGCTGGCGATACATCGACAGCTTTTTTGACTCCTCGATCCCCTCTTTCCATCCCGGGCGAAAGTCCTCATAATAAAACCTGACGCCCGCTTCTCTGCCGACCGCTTCACCGATCTCTTTTATCAGCTCATGCTTCTGAAACTTGCTGTACAGCAGGGTCGAGGAAAAACAATCGAACCTGCCGTGCCGGGCCGTCAGTGCCGTCGATTTAAGCCTGTCATAATAACAGTAACGACACCGTTCCGTTTCCCTGAAAACGACATTGCGGAGAAAAGTTTCCATGTCATAGCCATCCTGCCAGATCACCCCCAGGTCGATGGAGGCGCTGTATTTCTTCAGCGCCTCCTGCCTTTTCAAACACTCACTGTAGGGATGAATGTTACTCTTATAAAAATAGCCCATGACATTAATGCCCTGACCTCGCAATATCCTAACGGGATAAATGGCGCAGGGCGCGCAGCAGATGTGAAGCAGCAGTTTCATTGACGCGCTCCGAAAATCGCGGTTCCGATCCGAAGGATTGTCGCCCCCTCCGCGATAGCCACCTCGAAATCTCCGGTCATGCCCATGGAAAGTTCATCCATGCGGACATTCGGAATCCGCCGGGCATCAATCTCCCGGGCAAGCTTTCGCACCGCCGCAAAACAGGGCCGTGCCTCTTCGGGAGCGTTAAAAACCGGCGGCAGGGTCATCAGCCCCCTGACCGAAAGGTTTTCCAGAGAACTTGCCGCGGCGACCAGGTCAGCCGTATCCTGGGAGAAAACACCGGACTTGGTCTCTTCCTCGCCGATATTAACCTGAATGAGCACTTTCTGAACAATGCCCCTGGCAGCGGCGTGCTTGTTCAATTCACGAGCCAGTTTCATAGAGTCAAGGGTATGAATAAGGTCAAACATACCCACCGCATATTTGGCCTTGTTGGATTGAAGATGTCCGATAAAATGCCAGGTAACACTGTGTGACGACAGGGCCGGAATCTTCTGCCTGGCCTCCTGAATATAATTTTCGCCCAGATCGGTGATACCGGCCAGTATTCCCTCTTCCAGCATTTTCACCGGTTTGGTCTTGCTGACGGCCACCAGCCGAATCTCCTCCGGCGGTCTGCCGCAGGCCTTCGCCGCGGCCCGGATACGTTCCCTGATATGTTCCAGTTTTTCCTTTACCGTTCCATCATCCGACACTTTTACCTCCCGGCCGGCGTTTGCTTATTGCCCCCTGTTTTCCGGTAAATGATATCCTGCCGTAACAGATAATCCACCAGCTCGCACACCGGCAAACCGACGACATTGGTGTAAGATCCGTTTACCGCCTTGACCAGAAATGAACCCAGCCCCTGAATGGCATAGGCGCCAGCCTTGTCATAAGGTTCATCGGTATGAACATACCACTCTATCTCCGACTCTGACAAGGGTTTGAACAGGACGTCCGATCGGACCGCATCAACATGAACATGGTTTTTCCCTTTATGAACGACGGCAAACCCGGTATAAACCCGGTGAGTCGCACCGCTCAGCCGGATCAGCATCCGGCGGGCGTCATCCATGGATACGGGCTTTTCCAGGAGTTCGTCACCCGCCATGACAATGGTATCGGCCCCGATCACCCAGCTTTCCGGAAACCGGCCGGCGACGTCCCCGGCCTTGGCCAGCGCCAGGTCACGGGTATATCTCACCGGATCTGAC
>CAYSMV010000332.1:0-5984 GCA_964432245.1 uncultured Desulfobacterales bacterium | reverse complement strand
TTGACATAGTTGTCATCGTCCGGCTTGACATAGTTGTCATCGTCCGCTTGACATAGTCGTCATCGTCCGGCTTGACCGGACGATCCAGCCCCCGAATCGATCTCTTCCTTTATTCCGCAACCCGTTCAATATCAGCACTTGTCCGATTCGACAATGGCGATTTCCTCGGGTGTCAGGTCATAGAGTTCATAAACCAGTTGGTCGATCTGGCGGTCGGTGGCCTCGATGCGGCGCCCGAGGGTGGATTTTTCCTGGGGCGTGGCGGCCGCGGCCAGCTTTTTGTTCAGTTCCAGCATCTGGTCGACCAGGCTGACCATGCGGTCGTGGCGGGCCTTTTCGGCGGGGTCGTCGAAATTGATGGTGCGGATGGAATCAAGGAATGAACCATGGCAATGATTTGACGCAGAGGGCGTGGATTGATATATAATTGAGGGGAAAAACGCGGGGAGGGCTTGACGGTTTTCTCCGGTTTTGCCTCCGCTGAGGCATCGAAAACCAATGCTTCTTCCTGTTTCAGCGGGGGCTTTTTTGTCGACCGACAGCCGTAAGGAGGATAAAATGAACGATTGTCTTTTCTGCAAAATCGCCGGGGGCGAGCTACCGGCCGATCTGGTTTATGAAGATGAAACCGTGGTCGCCTTTAATGACATCAATCCCCAGGCCCCGATCCATTTTCTGGTGATTCCCAGGCGGCATATCGCCATGATCGCCGACATGGAAGCTTCCCAGAGCGGGATTATCGGGCGGCTTTTTCATGTGGCGGCCGAGGTTTGCCGAGAGAAGAAGATAACCGATTACCGGCTGGTCATCAACAATGGTAAAGGCGCGGGCCAGGCTGTCTTCCACGTGCATCTGCACGTTCTGGCGGGCAGGCCCTTTGGCTGGCCGCCGGGCTGAACCGGACGAAAGAGCCGGTTCAAAGGACGGCTTTTCGGCATTCAAAAAGTCCCGCGTTTCTCACAGCAGATCCGATTCCAAGGCCTTTTGTTTTAAAATATCATAATAGGCCATAACCCTGTTGACGTAGTGAATCGGTTCCGTTCCCCTGGCGTATCCGTGGAGGGAGCCCTCGTAATATTTCTTGTTGCGCAGGAGGGGCAGGGCGATTTTCAGGGCTTGCCAGGAAGCCCCTTTAAAACCCAGTTCGCGGGCGATTTGCTGGGCATCCCGGACATGGCCGTAGCCGATATTATAAGCGGCCAGCGTGAACAACAGCCGTGTATGGGGATCCCTGATATCCTTGAAGCGGGCGCGCAGCCTGGCCAGGTATTCCACGCCGCCCATGATGCTCTGAACCGGATCCAGACGGTCGTTGATGCCCAATTCAAACGCCGTCGGCTCGGTAAGCTGCATGAGGCCCTTTACGCCCGTGTAACTGGTCGCCAGAGGATCAAAATGCGATTCCTGGTAAATGACCGCCGCTATCAGCCGCCAGTCAAAGCCATATATTTCCGCCTGTTCCTCAATGGTCTTTCTGTATGCCGGCAGCCGGGTTCTCAGGCGCCGGTGAAATTTTTTCAGGTCCACATAATCAAAGGCGTCCACGGCCGAGTAATACTGATGATGAATTCTTTCCAGTGTACCGTTCTTTTTCATTGTCCTCAGAAACGCATTAACCTCGTTCAAAAGGGCCTTTTCTCCCCGGCGGACGGCCCAGGCCAGGTGCTGTTCATCTTCTATGGGAAAGGCGAGCTTGATATCCGGGTAATAACGACGATTCAGCAGGGCGATATTGGAGTCGGCTATGGTCAGCGGTATTTGTCTGGCGGCAACCAGTTGGATCAATTCTTCGGTGGCGATTTCTTTATGGGATATGATGGTAAACCTGATGCCCGTGTTTTGAATTGCCTTCAGCCGCTCTTCATAAGTTGTGCCCTGCCGGATATGGATGGCCTGGCCGCTCAGGTCGTTGGTATCTTTGATATCGTAATTGTTTTTATGGACTATCACATATTGCCGGACCGGCATATAGGAATGCGAGAAATCGACCAGTGCCTGGCGCTCTTCGGTGATGCTGATCCCGGCCGCGATCAGGTCTCCCCGGCCGGAAAGCAGATCTTCAAAGAGTCGGCTCCAGCCCGGTACGCTGATTTCCAGCTCCACGCCCAGGTGATCGGCAAAGGCTTTGGCCAGTTCATACTCGAAGCCCATGGGCGTGTCCCGGTACAGATAATATGAGTTGGCGTTGTTTTCCGTGAGGACAATCAGCTTGCCGCGTTCTTTGATTCTTTCCAGGGAGAAGTCCCGAAAAAGGAAATAGAGGCCTGTTTCCGAAAGGATCGTGATAATGAACACCGCCAGGACCGGCAGCAGACGCAGCTTGATTGTTTTAAAACCCGCGGATTCAATCATTGAATTATTTTAATGAATTGTTCCATATCCTGTCAAGACAATCCAGGGAAGCCGAGAGATCGGAAGGCGAGAAGACTTCCAGGGAAACGCTTTTGCGGAATTCGCGCAGGATGCCGCCCAGCTCTTCCGCCTGAGCTTCGGAGAGCCGGTCCAGCGCCAGGTGATCCCGGCCGTTGTTGACACCGTGGGCGTGGATGATCACGATGCGCTCTCGATAGGTATCGTAGACCTCCCGGCAACTGTATCCCCGGACCATGAGATGGCCGGTGTCGAGGCAGATGGAAAGGTTCATGTCCCGGATAACCCCATCCAGGCAGTCAAGAGGATAGTCCAGGGTTTCTATGGCGATAACTCCGGCCGGCAGGCCGCTGTCGGAGAGCAGCCGTTTCAGGTTTTTTTTGACGCGATGCCGCCAGGCGTCGATGTGCTCCGGGTTTTCGGATGATTCGGCGAAGGGGACATGAAGCGTGTAGGAAACGGGTGCCAGCGGCCTGGAAAGGTCGATGGCCCTGAGCAGGGAATCGACGGCCGTTTCGGCCTTGGGGCTGTTGTCGCCGATGGAGACGTCCGATGGCAGGTGGATATTGAAAACAATGCCGCCGTTTTTCGCCAGGGCCGCCAGTTCGTCGATCTCGGCGGGCTGGGGCAGGGATTCCGGAGCGCTCTCAAAAAGCAGGAGCTCGATCTCATCGACGCAGGCGCAAAGGCGTCTGACATTGTCCCCATAGCCCGCCGGGTAGATATACGAAGGGCAGGCCAGCCGGAATGGATAACGATCTTTGTATGCGGTAGACGGATCCATAATTGATTATTTATATCGCATTTTGACGCCCTATTGTCCAAAATAATATTTCAGCGGTCTTAAGGATTCGCCGGTTGCTGTTTTTCTTCACACTTTGATCCTTGGGGGCCGTTTGCAACCGGCCCCGAAAGGGTCAAGGCGAGAACAAAAAGAACTTTTCCCGAAGTCGCTGAAATATTATTTCGGACAATAGTGCCCTAGAATACTGTTTTGAAAAACAGGAATCTTGACTTGCGGCGCGGAATCCTGTATTTCTTCCATAGAAGAATTCATGAACAGAAGAGGGAAACATGCGGAAGATCGCGGTGGCCATGGCCAAGGGCGGTGTCGGCAAGACGACTACCGCGGTGAACCTGGCGCACGGCCTGGCCTTAAGCGGCGCCAGCGTGGTTCTGGTCGATTGTGATACCCAGGCCCAGGCCTCGGGATTTCTCGGTGTAAAGCCGGAATACGGCCTGTATGAATTCGTCACCGGCCAGGATAAGGACGGTTTACTGATGAGCAAATCCCAGGCCCTGTATCCGACCCGCGAAAACTTATGGCTGATCGCGGGGGGCATGCTTCTGGTCGAGCTTAAAAATCGTCTGGGGGAACAGCCGGCCGCCAGGCGCCATAACATTCTGGCCGAGGCGCTTATCCCCAGGGGCGGCTCGCTGGACTATCTTATTTTCGACTGTTCGCCGGGGTGGGACGTGTTAAGCGTCAATATTCTGATGGCGGCGGATGAGGTCCTGTGCCCGGTCGCGTTGCAGGGGCCCGCGCTGGAAGGCTTAAAGACCTTCTTTACCTATCTGTTGTCGGCGCAGAAATTAAACCCCGCCCTGCGGTTGAAGTATGTGGTGCCGACCATGTTCGACCGGCGAACCCGGCACAGTTTTGCCGTACTATCCCTTTTGGAGAAACATTTTTCCCGGCAACTGTGCGACCCCATAGGCTACAATACCAGTCTTTCCGAGGCGGCCGCGGGCGGCAGGACTATTTTTGAGTACCGGCCCGGTTCCACGGGTGCCGAAGGGTATCGAAAACTTATCAGGAGGGTGGCGGACGATGGCACGGAACAAGAAAAAAGCGCCTGATTTCTTTGACACCGGCTGGCCGGATCCGGTTGATCTGGCCACGGGGCAACACCGGCCAGAAAAGAAGAATTCTTCTGTAGAAGAAAAGAAGAAATCGTCCAGTGTCGGCGGCGCCAAGAAAAAGGCCGGTTTTTACCTGTCTTCAAGCCTGCTGGAGCGGTTTTCCAGAACCTTCTACGAACTGAAACTGGAGGGGCTCAGGATTGACAATAAATCAACGCTGGTGGAAGCGGCACTCACGCTGGCGCTGGATGATATTGATAAAGGCGGGAAAAGCGTTATCCGGAGAATGCTGACCGGCCGGTAATGCCGGCCGGCGGGCAGGGGCTGCGGTTTCGAGGGAGTTTTCATGCTGCAACGGCAAAAATTGAAATTAAACACCGAGGTCATGCCCGGCGTGTTTCGTGTGACCCTGCCTTTACCCGGCGAAAAACCCGGTCCGGTTAACGTTTATCTTTTCATAGGCAGGAACAATATCACCCTGCTTGATGCCGGAACGTCGAAAGCCTTCGGTGTTCTGAAAAGTGCCCTGGCCGAGCACGGTCTGACCTGCGACGATATCGACCGCATCGTTTTGACGCACAGTCATATTGATCATTACGGCGCGGTCAGAAAAATTTTACGGGCCTCCGCATCCCCCATAGACGTGGCTGGCAATTTCGTAAAAACGGTCAGTATCGCCACCGGTCTGGGGGTTTCCAGAAAAACCATGGCCGCGTTTTTATCCCTGATGGGCGTGCCGGTCCTGGTCCGCAATTCCATGCGGATTTTGTCGACCGCTTTTGCGCTGCTGGGCGAGAAATGCCGGGTGACTTATTTCTTAAAGGAGGGCCAGATGATCTCCATGGGCGATTACGATTGCCGGGTCATCGAAACGCCCGGTCATACGGTTGATTCCATCTGTCTGCATGTCGAACGGGAAAACGTTCTTTTTTCCGGGGACCATATTCTGCCGCATATAACGCCCAACGCCTTTGTCATGCTGGAGGAAGGACATCCCCTGCCGACGCGCTTGAGCCAGAAAGAGTTCTATGAATCCGTGGACAAGATCAGCCGGCTGGGGCCGCGAAAGGTTTTTCCGGCGCACGGGAAAACCATTGATAATTTAGCCGGGGTGACGGAGATGTACCGGGATAATTTCAGGGAGCGGGAATCATTGCTCCTGGGCATTATCGCCGCCGGCGAGTCCGTTGTTTATAAAATAGCCCGGAAGCTTTTTCCCAATCTGAACACGGCCCGGCTGCCGCTTGAAATCTTTCTGGCGGTTTCGGAAGTCTATACCCATGTCCAGATGCTGGAATACAAGCAGATGGTGAGGACGCACCTGGAAAAAGACCTGCTGATCGTCACTCCGGTCTGATGATGTTGCCGGCGCCGGACAATGCGGTTCTTTGCGCGGCGCGTGAGACGTCCGCCTCAGGATCGATCCAGTGTCGATGAAAAGCGGCCCCCGTTATAACAGATATAGTTGTTTTTTAACTCTTTGGCTTTATACATGGCCTGATCGGCATGCTTGACCAGGTCGTCGATCGTCTCGCCGTCATCCGGGTAGATGCTGATGCCGATGCTAACGGTGACGAAGTCTATGGTGCTTGCTTTTATTTTGAAAGGAACGGAAATATTGTCGATAATCTTCCGGGCGACTTTTTCCGGGTTCATGTTGTCGGGGTTGTTCAGCAATATGGTGAATTCATCCCCGCCGTGCCGGCACAGATAGTCCGTTTCCCTTAACATGGCGGACAGCCGGCGGCCGG
>CAYSMV010000331.1:0-7332 GCA_964432245.1 uncultured Desulfobacterales bacterium | reverse complement strand
GCCTGGCGGCCTTTGGCGCCACCCTGACCCTGCCGGGCATCGCCGGTATTATTCTTACCATCGGTATGGCGGTGGACGCCAACGTCATTATCTTCGAGCGCATCCGGGAGGAGCTGCGGCTGGGCAAACCCGCGCGCGCGGCCATGTCGGCGGGATTTGACAGAGCCACCCTGACGGTTCTCGATGCCAACGTCACCACCCTGATCGCGGCCCTGGTCCTGTTTCAGTTCGGCACCGGTCCGGTCAGAGGCTTCGCGGTAACCTTGAGCCTGGGCGTTCTGGCCAGCCTGTTTACGGCCATTGTCGTGGCCCGCCAGATATTCGATTACATTCTGATCAACCGGAAAGTAAAGACATTGAGTATATAACGACAAATCAACTTAGCGGAAAACAGATTCATGGAAATAATAAAACCGGGAACCCATATCGACTTTACAGGAAAACAGAAAATCGCTCTTCTTCTGTCGGGCACTTTAATTCTCTTAACGATTATTTCGCTGATCATCCATAAGGGACCGAAATTCGGCGTCGATTTTTCCGGCGGCACCGTCATCCAGGTAAAATTTACTTCTCCCGTAGACATCGACAACATCAAAGCCGGGTTTGATGCCATCGGCATCAACGTCACCATGATCCAGAAATACGGCGAACAAGAAAAAGGAGACTGCCAGTACCTGGTCAGTACCGGCATGACGGGCATCACGGAACAGGATTTTTCCACCCGGGTCAACGATTCCCTGAAATCAGCGACCGGCCTTGACGCCGAAATCCTGAGAGTCGAAATGGTGGGCCCCCAGGTCGGCCGGGCCCTGAGGGGAAAAGCCCTGATGGCCATATTCTTCGCCCTGCTTTTTATCAACATCTATATTTCCGGCCGCTTTGAGCTCAAATGGCTGGAAAGCGCCATTGTCGCCGGCGGGCTGATCGGCGCCGTCAAGCTCTTTTCGGTGTTTCACGTCAGCCTGCCGATTCTCATCTTCATCGCGCTGGCCGTGTCTCTGCTTCTGTTCTGGATATTGAATCTGAAATACGCCATGGGCGCCATCGTGGCGCTGGTCCATGACATCGCCATTACCGTCGGCGTCTTTTCCATTACCGGCAAGGAGTTCACCCTGCCGATCATCGCGGCCCTGCTGACGATTGTCGGATATTCCCTGAACGATACCATCATCGTTTTTGACCGCATTCGTGAAAATCTGAAAAAATATTCCAGAAAACCGCTGGCGGCCAACATCAATGACAGCATCAACGAGACCCTGAGCCGCACCATCCTGACATCAGCCACGACCCTGATCGTCGTCATAGCGCTGTTTCTGTTCGGGGGCAGCATTATCCATGACTTTGCCTTTGCCCTGATCGTCGGCATATTGATCGGAACGTATTCGTCGATTTTCGTCGCCAGCCCGATCCTGTTGTGGTGGCAGAATAAAAAATAATGGAAAAGCTCGCCGCCTGGTTCAGCCTGAAGCAGATTCCAGGGATTGGAAATTACACTTATAAACGGCTGGTAGAGGCTTTCGGCTCTCCGGAACGGGTTTTTGGCGCCGCCGGGGATGAACTCCTGGCCGTGGAAGGCGTTACCAAAACCATCGCCGGGGACATCCTCCGGCATAAAATTTCCGACGCCGTCTTTAAAAACATCGATATCTGCCGGGAAAAGCATATCAGCGTCGTTACCATGACCGACCCCGGCTATCCCCGGCTGCTGCGCGAGCTGCCCGACCCGCCGCCGTACCTGTATGTCCTGGGTGAACTGGAACCGGAATCGGCCTGCATATCCATCGTCGGCTCCAGAAATCCGACCGGCTACGGCCGCTCCATGGCCCGGCAGCTGGCCCGGGACCTGGCCGCTGCCGGCCTGGGGATCGTCAGTGGCATGGCCAGGGGCATCGATACCGCCGCCCATCAGGGGGCGCTGGCAGCCGGCGGCAAAACCTTCGCCGTTCTGGGCAGCGGCGTGGCCAGGATTTACCCCCGGGAAAACCGGACCCTGGCTGAAAAAATCGCCGGCGGCGGAGCGGTTGTCTCGGAGTTTCCGGTTTTTGCCGAACCCCAGGCGCATCATTTTCCGATGCGCAACCGCATCATCAGCGGCATGTCGGTTGGAACCATCGTTGTCGAGGCGGCCAGAAAAAGCGGCTCCCTGATTACCGCCCGGCTGGCGGCGGAACAGGGTCGCGAGGTCTTCGCGGTGCCGGGCAGCATCCAGTCCTTCAAAAGCACGGGTACGCACGGCCTTCTGAAACAGGGCGCCAGGCTGATCGAAAACGCCTCGGATGTCCTGGCCGAGATATCGCATATGGTCGCTTCGAAAGAAGTAACCTCACAGAAAAAAAAGGATCGGCCCGTTCAACCGGCCGCGAATTCTTCCCGGGGACTTGACACCGATGAAACACTGGTGTTAAGAACCCTGGAGTATTACCCGGTCCAGATAGACGACATTGTCCGGAAAACCGGACTGGAACCGGGAAAAACAGCCGCGATTCTGTTGCGCCTCGAACTTCTGGGCCTGACGCGTCAGGAACCGGGTAAATTCTTTTTATTAAAAGAGGGCTCAAGTGGATAAACCGGTAATTATTGTTGAATCACCGACCAAGGTGAGGACCATAAAAAAACATACCGGTAACAAATACCCCGTAACCGCCACATCCGGGCATCTGATGGACCTGCCGCCGAATGAGCTGGGCATCGACATCGAACATGATTTCAAACCCAGGTATGTCGGCATCAAGGGCAAGCAGAAGATCGTCAAGGCGCTTAAAGCCGCGGTCGGCGATGCCACCGACATCTACCTGGCCCCCGATCCGGACCGGGAAGGAGAGGCCATCGCCTTCCACACGGCCGAAATCCTGAAAAAAAAGGACCGCCGCTTTTACCGGGTCCTGTTCCATGAGCTGACCCGCAACGGCATTCAAAAGGGTCTTGACTCACCGCGTGAACTGGACGCCGATAAATACGACTCCCAGCAGGCCCGCCGCATACTGGACCGGCTGGTGGGCTACCAGATATCGCCCCTGCTGTGGAAAAAAGTCCGCAACGGTCTCAGCGCCGGACGCGTACAATCGGTAGCCGTCAGAATCATCTGCGACCGGGAACGCGCCATCTTCGCGTTTGAGCCCGAAGAATACTGGTCCATCACCGCAATCCTGGAGGGCTCCGCTTTACCTCAGTTCCCGGCCAAACTGGCCCGGTACAAGGGGAAAAAAATATCCGTCGGCGACGAGGCGACGGCGAGGCGGATAACCGAAACGCTCGGCCGGCAGAAATTTCAAGTTGACGAAATCATCAAGAAGACCATTAAGCGAAACCCCCTGCCGCCGTTTATTACCAGCACCCTGCAGCAGGAAGCGATTAAAAAGATGGGCTTTTCCGCCAAGAAAACCATGGCCGTGGCCCAGCAGCTATATGAAGGCATTAACCTGGGTCCGGGCGAACTGGTCGGCCTGATAACCTATATGCGAACCGACTCCACCCGCATCGCGCCTGAAGCCGCTCAGGAGGCTATCGCGCTGGTCAGGGAAAAATTCGGAAGCGATTACGGCATCGAACGGCCGCGTTTTTTTCCCAATAAGAACAAGGCCCAGGACGCGCATGAGGCCATCCGGCCCGCCTCGGTCTCTTTGGAACCGGATAAAATCGGCGCTTACCTCTCCGCCGAGCAACTGAAACTATATACGCTGATCTGGAAGAGATTTGTCGCGTCCCAGATGCATCACGCCCTGATCGACCAGAAATCCATCTCCATCTCAGCCGGAGACTACCTTTTCCGGGCCAGCGGTTCGACCGTAAAATTTCCCGGTTTTATGGCGCTCTACCAGGAAAGCGAAGAAAAAAACGGCCTCATCGGCACCAGGGATGAACTTCCGGGGTTGTCCGAAAAGGAAATCTTGAAATTAATCCGGATGGACCCCAAACAACATTTTACGGCGCCGCCGCCGCGCTTTTCCGAAGCCTCGCTGATCAAGGAGCTGGAGGAGAACGGCATCGGTCGGCCCAGCACCTACGCCACAATCCTGACGACCATCCAGGGCAAAGGTTACGTGGAACTGGTCAATAAATACTTTCGTCCGACGGAGCTGGGTTTTATCGTTAATGATTTGCTGATAAAAAATTTCCCCGATATTCTGGACATCGATTTCACGGCCAGACTTGAAAATGATCTGGACCTGATCGAATCGGCTCAGAAGCAATCCTCCCTTCTGCTGAATGAATTCTATGAGCCCTTTGCCGAAAAACTTGAAACCGCCCGGGATAAAATGCTGAGCATCAAAGGTGTAGGCGCGGCTACGGGCCTGTCCTGTCCCGTCTGCGGCAGGGAATTGCGCATTAAAATCGGTAAAAACGGCCAGTTCCTGGCCTGCTCCGGTTACCCGGAATGCAATTTTTCGAGCAATTATACCCGCACTGAAAAAGGAATAGTTGAACCGGCCACGCTTCCGGACCAGACCGTGGCGGAAGGCCGGATATGCGATAAATGCGGCAGCCCCATGGTGGTCAAGCACGGCAAGTACGGCGATTTTCTGGCCTGCTCGGCTTACCCGGAATGCAAAAACACGCAATCCCTCAACTCCGGCCGGAACGCGAAGCCTATCGGCGTTAAATGCCCTGAAGAAAATTGTGGGGGCGAGATTGTCGAAAAAAAATCAAAGCGCGGAAAGATCTTTTATGGCTGCAGCCGCTTTCCGGAATGCCAGTTCGCCACCTGGGACAAACCCGTTAACAAGACCTGTCCCCAATGCGGCGCTCCCGTTCTGGTTGAAAAAAAGACAAAAAAAGAGGGCGCCGTCCATCAATGCCTGAACAAAAACTGCATGTACAGGGGGAAGGTAACCGATGGAACTGATTGATTACACGGACAGGCGATTTTTCAAGCAACTGGCCGCCACTGATAAATACGACGCTATCGAAGAACTGGCCCGCGCTTTTCTTGACAGCGGCGTGTGCGCCGACATCGACAAGCTGATCACCGCCCTGAAGGAGCGCGAGAACATCATGACGACAGGCATCGGCTTTGAAATCGCGGTGCCTCACGCCAGAATAAATGAAGTCGAAAGGATCGCTTTTGCCGTCGGTATTTCGCGGCCGGGCGTCGATTTCGACGCCATAGACAAAAAGCCCGTCCACCTGATCATACTGGTGGCCGCCGGTGAAATGCAGCATATGGAATACCTGAGGCTCTTATCCAGAATCATGAACCTGCTGAAAAAAGAAAACGCCAAAGAGAAGATCATCGGCGCCGCCTCCGCTGATGAAATCATGGACATCATAAAAACCGCCTAGCCGCGGACCGTTTCACCTATTATGACATCAATCCCGTCCCGGAAACAAAGTTTTCTCTCGCTGCTTTTTTCAAATCGTTCCATTACCGGACTTTACCGCGCTTCCGATATATCCCGTTACGTGGGGCAGATCCTTTTCGCGATTCTTATCGGTGCGCTGGCGGGCTTCGGCGCCATGTTCTTCCATTACGCGGTGGAACAGATGCGAATGGTTTTTACCGCTCTTGAACCGCCTTCCCTGACAATACGGGGCGTTCTCACGGTTGTCATGGTCCCGGTCGCCGGCGGGGTGCTTATCGCCGCGGCCACCGCGGCTTTTCCCAAAACAGCGGCGGAAAAAGGCGTCAACAGCGTTATCAAGGCCATGATTATTAAGAACGGCTATATACCGTTAAAAAACACCCTCTTCCATATGATCACGTCCATCCTTTCCATCGGGACGGGCGCCCCCCTGGGGCCGGAGGGGCCGGCGGCGAAAATCGGCAGCGGCATCGGATCCTTCATGTCCCAGCGTTTTCATCTCAACCGGAAAAACATGAAAGTATACGCGGCGGCCGGGGCAAGCGCCGCGATTTCGGCGGTCTTTAACGCGCCGATCGCCGGCGTTTTTTTCAGCATCGAAGTCGTCTTACTGAACGACCTGAAAAATGAAGCGCTGAGTTTTCTGATCATCTCCTCCGTGGTGGCGGATATTTTATCACGGGCGCTGCTGGGCAATGAATCGATATTCCTTATACCGGATTATCCGACCATAACGTTTGTCGAATATCCCTGGTTTCTGATCTTCGCCCTGCTGTGCGGTCTCCTGTCGCTGGTCTATTTCGGGGCGTGTGATTTTTTTAAACGCCTGCTGGACGATATAGTAGCCGTCAAAAACCCTTTTCTTCGTCTGCTGCCGGTTTCTCTGCTGTTCGGCTTCGTGCTCCTGAAATATGACACCCTGTTCGGCATGGGTTATAACACCATGAATCAGGTTTTAAACAGTGAGTTCACGCTCGTCACCGTCATCAACCTGTTACTGCTGAGAGTGGTGTTCCTGGCGCTTTTCCTGACCGCCGGCGCGTACGGAGGAACATACGCCCCCGCCCTTGCCATCGGCGCCATGTTCGGATTCGTGTTCGCCACCGCGTCAAATTTCATCCCCGGGGTATCCCTGGATCCGGTCGCCTTCGCCCTGGTAGGCATGGGCGGAATTCTGGCGGGAATGAATTCCACGCCTCTCACGGCCATGATGCTGGTCTTCGAGCTGACCCGGGATTTCCGGATTATTCTGCCTCTGATGCTGGCATCTATTCTTTCTTACATCGTTGTTCTGTATGTAAACAAACGAACCGTTTACGCCCGGGCCCTCCTGAAGGAAGGAATCGATGTCAGCGCCATGGGGGAGGTGGATATTCTCGGTCGCGTCAAAGTAAAACAGCTGATGACGCCCAATGTCGAAACCGTGGTTTACCGCATGCCGTTTCAGGAATTGCTCAGGAGGCTTCTGCACTCGGTTTACGGTGAAGTCTGCGTCGTCGATGACGCCAACCGGTTGATGGGTGTTATCACCCTGAAAAGCGTCCGGCAGGCGCTGATCACCCATGAACTGGTTGATCTGCTCATTGCCGGCGACCTGATTATTCCCATTCCGGCGGTAACCGAAGACGACCCGGTCTCCAGCGCCCTGGAAAATATTAAAAAATTTGATATAGAAAATATTCCGGTCATTTCCTCCCGCCTGGAAGACTCGCGGATTACAGGCATATTGCGGCATCAGGATATACTTCAGGCCTATCAGACCCTGCGTGAGGGATGGGCCACCGACCGGTTCCTGACCCATTACAACTACCAGCGTTGACGGCTTCGTAAAAAAGCCCATATCCGCGTTGCTCGAAATTTCTCGTAGTGTTGGCACGCTGCATTCCCCAGGCTCCGCACGATCTGAACCTGGGATCTTCCCCTTGCCATCCATTTCCACTGTTGGCCAAAATAATATTCCAATGGTCTCGGCGAAGTTCTTTTTATTCGCACCTTGACCCTTTGGGGGCCGGTTAAAACCGTCTGCTAAATT
>CAYSMV010000330.1:0-3790 GCA_964432245.1 uncultured Desulfobacterales bacterium | reverse complement strand
TACATTGCCAACGCCGTCGGCGCGGAAGCCATATACGCGCTTCCGGTCGGAACCACGAAGAAAATAGTGCCCCATATCGCCGAACCGGGCTTCTGGATTACCAGCCTGACCCTGATTAATCCCCATGACAGCCAGAACCCCGTCAAGCTCCGCCTGGCGCTGGCCGGCGCCGATGATAACGAAGAGAGCGACATCCTGCTGGCGCCGCGGGAAAAAAGAGTGCTGGAACTTCAGGATCAGTTCGGGAAAACGGCCGGCGATCCTCTCTATCATTCGATTCTGGAGATAAACGGCCTCTATCCGCTGGTTGGTTATTATACTTACAGCAGCCTCGGCGGGAACGATAACGCCAGTTACCCGCTTCTGGATGACAATTTCTTCAAGAACGAGCTGCATCTGCCTCACTATCCGGGTAACGACGGCTACTGGTGGACCGGGGCCGTTGTCTGTAATCCCTCAACCGTTGCCGAAACGGTAAGGATCGAACCATACGATCATGGCGGGAATCTGATGGGAGATCATGTCCGGTCGGTTGATATTGAGGGCGGGGCCTACGACGTCTTTGACGTAGCCTCCCGATTCGGGGAGGCCGAGTCATCGATCTCGTTTATCCGGTTTTGCGCGGAGAGCGGGAACGGCGCCCTGGGCGGTTTTTATCTTTATGGCGGTTACGGGAATCGCGTTCTGAGCGGAGCGAATATGTAACGGTTATTTATTCTTTATTCTTCTTCCTCGGTCCGAAAGGAGTTTCCGGGGCCGGCTTGGGTTTGACAAACCATCCTCCTTTTTCTTTTATCCATTCCTGGGTCTGGGGCGCCCGCGGGAACTCGTAACCCATAAACAAAAGATTTATCCTGACTTTCACCGCGGCTTGATCTTCGGAAGAAAGCAGGTTTATCTCTTCTATCGTAAATCCCGTATAGGACAAATTTCTGTTCTTGCTGATATAATCTTCCCGCGATATTTTTTCCCGGGTGGAAGCGTCCAGAAACGAATAGGCAAGGTCCCATTTTTTATCCACCTGGGCCTGCATGTATTGTTTTACCCGGCCTTCCAGCGGCTCCTGAACCAGAGAAAAAAAAGTGGCGCACCCGGCAGCCGCCAGGATTAAAATCAGGCAACCCGTCGCTGTTGCAATTTTTACTGTCCTGTTTTTCATTTAACGTCTCCTTTTCCCTTTTCATTCTGTTCTTTCTGGTAACGCTCCATGAACTCCCGCGGAGATAATTGCAGACCATCCATCAATGCTTTTTTTTCTCGGTTTTTCTTTAATTTTTTTTCTTTTATATGCTTTTCAACCAGGCTCGCGATCTCTTTGTCTCCGGAAACCGATCCTCCCATGGGGAGGTGTTTACTGGCGCTGATAACGGGAACCCGTTTGTCGTCGAGTTTGACTTCCAGAAGGCCCATGGACATTCCCTTGCAACCGGTATACAGGAAAAGAGTACCTTTCGGCGAACAGGGAGTTATTATATCTATGGTTCCGGAGGAGATGGACACATCGATCCCTTTTACCTCGTCCATGAGCGCCAGCTGTTTTGATTTGTTTAACTGGGAGAGGAGAACAACCAGATCGGCTTTTTCCCTTACTTCGGGCACCAGTTTTTTCAGAACTTCCTCCGGGGCTCTGGCCTGCAGTATTTTTGCCTGTTCCTCGTCGATGAATTTCGTAAACTCCTCCGGATCGAGAACGCCGAGAATGGCTATATTCATGCCGCCTGCTTTTTTAATGACATATTCGCAGGCCGGGGGAAGCCCTTCCCCCTTGTAGACGAGATTGGAAGCGATATAGGGAAAGGAAACCGTGGACCGCGAACGCTTGAGAAATTCAGGCCCGAACAGAAAGTCTGAAGCGCCCAGGGCCAGGGCGTCGTACTTCATCAATTCCATGATGCTCAAGATAAATTCGGCCGTGTCCTCATGGCGGTTGAACAAGTTTCCGCAATCTAAGAGCAGTACCGGTTGATTTTTTTCACGGATGGATTCTATTATCTGCGCGCGCCGGGCCAGACCGCCCGAATCCTGATTGCCTCAGGTGCGAACAGGCTCGAGATTTCCTGCCAGTAAGCCCGTGTAGAGGATCGCCACGCCGTCGCTTTCACCGGCCAGGGCTGTCGAAAAAACACCCGGCCACAGGAACGATAAGAGTAATAAAAGAACGAATCTTTTCATTTGAGCCCGCTGTAACATTTTAATCCTCCTGCAAGATTTGTTTCTTTTTTCCAGGGTGTTAACGCATGAATCGTGCCTCTATAACATAACGATTTTTAGAAAGCAACTTAAAAAAAGTTCATCACATCCTTGATTCCGAATTCTGGCCGCCTTTTACGAATTTATCAATTATGGCGACTGGGAAAACATTGACATAAAATGGCGGTCTTGCTATACATAATGGCTATAAAAGGGTTTTTTATCCTGATTTGTCGTGGAACCGGAAGGGGCAACTCGATGGCGCCGTAGATTGATCTATGCTCGCATTCGCCCCTGCGGGATTCGGGCTGAGTTGTTGAAAAAGGGCAAGAATTATAAAAAGTGACGGCGGGCATCAAAACCATATCCCCTTTGGGGGAGAGCATCAGGGGGTTCTTCAACCCCATCCGGATCGGGATTCATCTCTGGGAATACCGGGACCTGATACGACAACTGACATGGCGCGAGGTGGTGGGGCGTTACCGGGGATCGTTCATAGGGATGGGCTGGTCGTTTATTCAACCGCTGATCATGCTCTGTGTTTATACCTTTGTTTTTTCCGTTATCTTCAGGGTCAGGTGGGGCGTAACGGCTGATGAGGGAAAGGCCGCCTTTGCCCTGACGCTGTTTATGGGCCTGATAACCTTTAATGTTTTTTTAGAGGTGGTCAATTCAGCGCCGACGCTGGTATTGGGAAACGCCAATTACGTCAAAAAGGTGGTTTTCCCGCTGGAGATTCTCCCCCTGGTGAGGCTTCTGAGCGTCCTGATCAATGCCTTGTTCAGCCTGATCGTGCTTCTGGTCGGTATTCTTGCCGTCAATCATTTTATTCACTGGACGGCGGTGCTGCTTTTCCTGGTATGGTTGCCCATGCTCTTTTTTACTCTTGGCTGCGGCTATTTTCTGGCTTCCCTCGGTGTTTTTGTCAGGGATATAGGAGCTTTTATCGGCGTTCTGACCACCATGTTTTTTTTTCTCACCCCGATTTTTTATCCCATCAGCGCCGTTCCCGAACGGCTTCATTTTGTTTTTCGGATTAATCCCCTGGCGGTTTTTGTCGAGGACGCCAGAAGGGTCGTCCTGTGGGGCCTTTTTCCGGACTGGCCCTGGTTTTTTTTCGGGCTGGTCCTTTCTGTCGTGGTGCTGATTTTTGGTTTTCTGTGGTTTATGAAAAGCAAGAAGGCCTTTGCCGACGTTATATAGCATGGATTTTGCTACGGGAATTCTTTATGGCTGATGATTTCGTGGTTCGTGCTGAGAATCTGGGCAAGTGTTACCAGATTTATGCCCGGCCCCTGGACCGGTTGAAGCAGTCCTTCTGGCGGGCGCGAAAACGGTTTTATCATGAGTTCTGGGCCCTCAGGGAATGCTTTTTTGAGATCAGAAAAGGGGAAACGGTCGGTATTATTGGCTCCAACGGGTCCGGCAAATCGACGTTACTGCAGATGATCTGCGGCACGCTGAACCCCACCGTGGGGGAGCTGAAGGTGCGGGGCCGCATCGCGGCTTTACTGGAGCTGGGCGCGGGATTCAATCCGGAGTTTACCGGGCGCGAAAACGTCTACATGAACGCGGCCATCATGGGGCTTTCCCGGGCGGA
>CAYSMV010000329.1:0-12571 GCA_964432245.1 uncultured Desulfobacterales bacterium | reverse complement strand
TTTTTAAAAATTTTTTACCACAGAGCGCATAGAGAAAAAAATATTATTTCTCTGTGTCCTTTGTGCTCTCTGTGGTTAATTTGTTCATTTTTTAAACTGAAAAAATATAAGTTCCTTGGAAATCAAACTTTTCGCTTCGTGAGTCTTTGAGGCGCGATTTACATTGATTGCATCAAAAATTAAACAGGTTTCTTCCCGTCGTTGAATCGTGGCGCACCTTTCCGGTTACACCGACGAGCTCCCGGGTTTCCAGTTCCGCAAGCTGGGCCGGGCCGGCGTCCATCACCGCCAGAGCCCGTCTTTTGTCCGGCAGGCGGCCGATGACCGTGCCGTGCTCGGGCGCGCCTGTCCGGTCATGGCAGATGATGTAGCTATCAATGGTCAGCGGACCGTCCGGCCGAAGCACCGGCGGCGGCAGCTCGTTTTTTATAAGCTCTTGTTGAATTTCCGACAGATCGGTTTTAATCCAGGGTTTTTCAGGAGCCTCGGCCCCATACACCCCGGCCGCCAGCTTGGTGTTGTACCATCCCATAGCGGTAATCAGCCCCACAAGCGACCTTTGCTTACGAATCCGTTGGGCCAGGGTGGCGACGGCGTGAAGCGTGTAGTTGTTTCCCGGCCCGCCGAAATACGGCAGGCCGCCGGTCACGCTCAATCCCCGGGGATCATCGGCGGAAAGCCCGAGCGCCAGGCAGGCGGCTTCCACGGACCAGGGAAAGCAGCTGTAAAGGTCAAATACGCCGATATCCGCGATGCCGCATCCGGCCTGGGCCAGGGCCAGATCCACGCAGGCCTTCATGGCGGGCGAGTCGTGAAGGCTGGGCCGCTGGGCCGCGTGCCAGATGTTGTTCAACCCCGCGCCGCCCATGGGATACACCCAGAGCGTCGGATCAATCCCCATGGCCGAGGCGTCCTTGACGCTGGTGAGGATGATGGCCGCGGCCATGTCCACATGGATATTGGCGTTCATGGTCAGGGTATAGGGAAAGGCCGTAAACCGGTTATGGAAAGAGGGGGTTGAGATCTGTTCGGCGGTCAAGGGGGTTTTGGACCAGGCATATGGGTTTTGGGCAGCGACCCGGTTTAGGCGAGCACACAGCCGGCCCAGCTTTTCTCGATGAGAAGAAATCGACCATCCTTGAGCGGCCCGCAGGGCGTTTTCAAAATAGGCGTAGGCATAGGCCGGCGCAAAAATACCATAGCGCATCTCATATTCGGTAAACGGCTCTCGGGAATCCGAATCGACCCGAGCCGGCGCCTGCCTGGAAGGCCAGTTCAATGCAGCCTCTTTGCCGGCGAACCGTTTCAGGGAAGACCCTGCCTCGCCTCCCGCGATCATGACGGCCCGGTGCCTGCCCGCGTAAATCTCCTGCGCGGCCCGGTTGATCAGGACCTGGGGTATATTTCCACCGATGCCGGTATAAACCCTTTCTTTGGGATGGATTCCCAAAAGACGCGAAAGTTCTGCGCAGACATCCGCATAGGACCACGAAAACAGGTTGACCACAAAAAGAGCGTCTATTTTGTTTTGAATCGGTTTTGCTCCGGTATCCTGAATCGCTGTTTCGCCGGCGGTTTTCATCAGGGCCAGGGGGTGCTGCGGATGCGCCTGGTCTTTCGGCGGGGTATACTGCGCCGCCCCGACAATAATCGGGGTCCTTTCGTCTCTCATGCGATGCGGCCTCCTTTCGCGTGGTTTGCAAAATCGACAATATCCATTGCGATCCGAAATTTTTTATGCCATACATACCAATTATGCAAACCGCTAAAAATAATGTATTCGAAAATGCTTATCCCCGCAACCCGAAATAAAATGGCCGCCTTGGACTGAAGCGGCTTGATATTCCATCCGTTTGCCGAAAAATCGCCATGACAACATCCGTCACCCCCCTGGATATTTTCAAACTGCTGGATCAATCCAATTGCGGGCAATGCGGTGAAAAAACCTGTTTCGCCTTTGCCGCGGCGGTGTTTGCGGGAAAACGCCGGCTTGACGAATGCCCCCGCCTGGACCGGGAAACCATTCAGCGGTTTTCCGAAGCGCACGGTCTTCAAGCCCACACCGACGATGGGCGTGAAAAAAGCACCGAGGATCTAAAAAAGGCCGTCGGCAACCTGGACCTGGAACAGGCCGCACGCCGAACCGGCGGACGATACACCAACAACAGGCTGACGCTGAAAATTCTCGGCAAGGACTTCAGTGTCGACAGCCGCGGAAACCTATACACGGATATCCACGTCAATCCCTGGGTGGCCGGTCCGTTCCTGGACTACGTGCTTTTTGGAAAGGGCATTATGCCGTCGGGGCGGTGGGTTTCCTTTCGGGAGCTCAAAAACGGCCGGGAGCGGTATCCGCTATTTAGGAAACGATGCGAAGAATCCATGAAACAGGTCGCGGATACCTACCCTGACCTGTTTGACGACATGGTGCATATTTTCAGCGGCAAGCAGGTGGCGCAGCAGTTTCAATCCGATATCAGCGTTGTGCTCCATCCGCTGCCCAAGGTGCCGATCATGATCTGTTACTGGCTGCCGGAAGAAGGCATGGAATCAACGCTCAATCTTTTCTTTGATAAAACCGCCGAAGAAAATATCTCCATTGACTCCGCCTTTTCCCTGGGCGCCGGACTGGCCCAGATGTTCGAAAAGCTGGCCCAGCGCCACGGGTTTGCAGCTTGAAATTTTATCATCAGACATTGGAAAGGAACCCATGCATTTAGACCGTATTGATTTTTATCCGGAAAACTATCCCACAAGCGCGCATTATCCATTCTGTTTGAAAATATTTAAAACGATCCGCACGCTTCCGATCTGCACCCCGGTGACGCTGTTCGTCGGCGAGAATGGAACGGGGAAATCCACGCTTCTGGAGGCGATTGCCCATCGGTGCGGGATTCACATCTGGCAGGGGCCGGAACGGCAACGGTATGAATACAATCTCTTTGAATCACAATTATGCGACTATATTTCCGTCAATTGGAAAAACGGCCGGGTGCCGGGCTCTTTTTTCGGAGCTTCGGTCTTTCGAGATTTTGCCCGGTTGCTTGACGAACTGGCATTGGCGGATCCCGGCCAGCTCGACTACTTCGGCGGCAAATCCCTGATCGCCCAATCCCACGGCCAATCCATCATGTCGTTTTTTCAGGCACGGTATTCAAGAACCGGTCTTTATTTGATGGACGAACCCGAAACCGCCCTTTCGCCTAAGACCCAGATCAGCCTGGTCGATTTGTTGATTAAAATGAGTCGTGCCGGCCATGCCCAGTTTATTGTCGCCACGCATTCTCCCATACTGCTCGCCTGCCCTCAGGCCAGCATTTACAGCTTTGATCAGGTGCCGATCAGATCCCTGGATTATGAGGAAACGACCCATTACCGGCTTTACAAAGACTTTATGGCGGATCCGAGAAGATTCTGGAGTGGGCATTGACCCCGCATCCCGGGAGGCGTAAACAGGCGCATCCGATTTTACAACTTATTCATATTTTTTGTTTTTTTAGCGCAGATATGATAATTGAAATAACATCTACGACACCCGTGTGAGGCAACGCCCTATGAACGCATCGGCAAGAAGTGTTTTCTGGAAAGCCGCCCGTCGCATGTGCGGCAGCCTGTGCATTGAAAAAGCCCTGATCGGTGCGCTGCTGATTTTCGCGGCGGTCCAGGGCATCTGTTCGGCGGCCGATTCAGCGAAAGGCCCCATTTCCGCGCCGACACCTGTGGAACAGGGGGCTGCGCTGTACACCCAATACTGCGCCATGTGCCACGGTTCAGACGGGGAGGGGTATTCGGCCGATGAGGCCAATGCGCTGGCCAACCCGGATTTTCTTAAAAGTGCCGACGACGCCTATATCGCCGCCGGGATTGTCCGAGGGCGGCCCGGCACCCCCATGTCCGCCTGGGGGAAAGAAAAAGGCGGCCCCTTGGGTCCGGCAGAGGTTTCGGCCATCCTGGCGTTTATGCGCAGTTGGCAGACAGAGCCGTCGGTTGATTTGGGGCAGGCGCCGGTGCACGGGGATGCCCTCAAAGGCGCGGAGTTATATGAGCGCTGGTGCGCGGCCTGTCATGGAAAACGCGGCGAGGGGGGCCAGTATCTCAAGCTGGGCAATCCGATCTTCCTGGAAACCGCCGGCGATGCTTTTATCCGCTATGCGATTGACCAGGGGCGACGCAATACCCCCATGATGGCTTACCGAAGCATTCTCAGCCCGAAGGAAATCGACGATGTGGTGGCTTATGTGCGGTCGTTTCAGCGCCCGGACCGTTTTGAAGACACCGTAGCCGAGGTCCAGGAGGCGTTGTCCCAGGTCATTCAGTCACGGGGGGTGCTCCATCCCGGCAACCCGCCGGCGGATTTCGCCCTGATCGACGGCCGCTACGTACCCGCCGAAGATGTGTATGCCGCCCATCAGGCCAAAAAATCATTTGTCATTGTCGATGCCCGCCCCGGGAGTGATTATCTTCGATCCCATATCCAAGGGGCGATTTCCATCCCCTTTTATGATATGCCGAATGCCGTCGGCCTGTTGCCCAAAAACCTGTGGATCATCACCTATTGCGGCTGCCCGCATGCCATATCCGGGAAAGCGGCCGATACCCTGAAAGGGGCCGGGTACGACAAAGTCGCCGTGCTTGACGAAGGCTTCTTTTTCTGGCAAGAAAGGGACTATCCCGTCGTCATCGGTAAGCGTTCAGACCCGTTGCGATGGTTAAAAAAAATATTCAGCATCAATGCGAAAGGAAACCAAAATGAACTGGTGGATTAAATTGATGGGCGTGGCGGTCATTGCCTCTGTTTCGGCCTGTGCCTGGTATTTTACCACGCCGCTGAGAGCGTATGTCATCGCAAAGGGGCTTGATATCGGATCACCGGCACTGCCCTATTACGTCTATTCCAAGACCACCCTGGACACCATCAACGCGGAATTTGAAAAGGCCGGCGCCAGAATCAGCCTGGCGGACACCTATCAATACGCCTATGGAAAAGCCTTTGCCGATCTGCCGCCGAACGGCGATACCGGCCAGGCCTTTCAGGATATGACCACGGCAACGGCTTACCTACAAAGCATTCTCAAGGCCAAAGGCGTCGCCGATGCCGAGACCTATTTCCTGACCAGCATTGATTCCGCCAGGGATTTCGGGTTTACCCTAGTGGCGGCGGTCAAACGGACCGGAAAAAAATTGACGGTGTATGACAAGTTCGGCGCATCGCGCCAAAACACCCTCACCTGCGAAAACCCGACTTTCTATCAACCCTTTCGATACGACTGCCAGGGATGCCCCCTGGACACGGTCTATGAATGGGCTGCCCTGCCCAATGACTGTTTCTCCCAACAAGGGGATCAGGCCATCTTCCTGACCCTGACGGCCAACAAGCTGTTACAAAACCAGCCCAAAGAAGACTACTGGACGGCTGAGCGCAAATGGCTGGCCGGCGACTATCGCAGCGTGGTGGTGGCCCAGGATGTTTTGGTCTGCCGCGAACTGGGGATTGAGGAGGGATACACGACCCGAAGGAAGGTCTTTATCGAATAGGGCATTTGTGGAGAGGTCGAGTAGCCAAGGGGCACTTCCCCCCTTGGCTCTCCCGGAACCGGACGTGAACCTCTCGGCTCATCCGGCTCTTATTGTTCAGCCAACGACCGCTTGTATGACCAGTGAGCAAGTAACCCGGGCGCTTTGCGATGAATGCGCCGTAACCAGGAATACCCCCTCCGTCGGCCTCTTCTCAGTCTCTTGTATTTCCGGATCGCCCACCTGACCAACACCTGGTCTACATATGCGAACAACCGATAAAGGGATGATCCATAAAAATGCCTGAAAGAGTTGATCCAACCCCGTATAAAAAGCTTCAGTTCGCCTTCTTTTCGACCTGCGATACGGCTCTTCCATTGATTTTTCAAAAGGCATTATTCATATCCTCCTCTTGAAACCGGATAGTCATAAAAAGGTTAAAAGCCCGGCTTTGGGGCAACTCCGGTCGCCTTGCGGGCTCCCTCCATTGCCCCAAAGCCGCTGCCTGTTTTATCTGGCTTGTCCGATAATGAGCGTCGTATTGTTTCTCCATAAGGTCACGCCCACATCCCTGCACTAATTTTTCAAGGGGTAGGTGTCTCATCTCCATTGACACAGAGGGCTTTTTATTTATAAATTTTCAAAGAACAATAACGGCTCGAACTTGAGATTGTAGGCGCCGGCTAAATAATTTGTAATCATCCATTCCGGAAGACGACATTAAAAGCGTCTCCTAGGGCTTGAACTTGTCCCATCAGACAGAGGCACAAACAGGAGGACATAGCTGCCAGCCGTTCTTCCACGTTTTCAATGGCACCTTCTGCGGAATCAGGCGCTTGAGGAAGAACCATATGAAATACCTCATGTGTGTTTTCTAAAACTTTAATTCTCATTCCCTCAGGCACAGCAAACCCTTCCTCTTTTAAAACCGCGGAAGAATCCGACATCAGTCTTTTCTTGTAATCGTCATCGGCCCATGCCTTGGCGACACACACGGCCCATTTTTTCTGCTGGTCTGCGATTAAATTTTTCATTTTTGACTCCTCCTTTTTTTATTAATTTTGTAAGAAAGATTAAAGAACAGTCATCGCATGTTAATCATTTCAGAGATAAGAACCAGGCTCAGACAGTAATATTTCCGGTTTGTCCCTCCTTTCAATGATCTTTTGTTGTTTTGGGTTAATATACACAGCGCATAAAATTATTGTGGATCCGGCTTAACAGGTAAAAATGGTTTTTCATTCATATTCGCCTTTGTTTAATGCGCCATGTACGGATTTGATGATCATAAATTATATGATCGCGATAACCGTTTGATAGAGGATGTATCCGGCATAAAATAAAATTTCCATTTTGTTTCTCCTTTTTGTTGTTGGTTGTTGTTGCTTTTTGATTATATATAATCCAATAAGCATGCCAAAACTGGATAATAATTATTAACTTTTTGTTTTTTAATGATATATGAATTATAAAGGAATTAAGTTGCGGGAAATTTTTTTATTTTTATAAATCATTTTATGAATATAGTACATGTATTTTTGTGTATATTATGGTGGAAAGTGGCCCAAATCCCGCATTACTGTACTTTTTAACCGTTTGATGCACAGAGCGACCTCATTCCCCTGACTTTTTTCAACGGGTCGGCCATCTTTTAAACAACAAAAAGCATCTGTTAAAACTTGACATACAAGCCGATTTCTGCCATACGTCAAGCATTCTTTAAACGGGCCGGCGATTCAGGCAAGCCCGCCTGTATCCGTGTGGTAACGGACCCGAGTGTAACCAGTCCGGCGATCGCTATGTTCCGCCGGACACCTGCCTGATTATTAAGACCAATCCTCAGCCTGGTTTTTTAAAGGCAGTCCTAAACGGTGAAGCGTAAACCTGTGAATGCTGATAGCAACAGAGGTTAAAAGCCATTGAAAGAAACGCAAAGCCTCAAAGAAGAGCTAATCCGGTTAAAAAGCGAAAAATCAGCACTCCAGGTTCAAAGCCGGTTGCTTGAAAATTTTGTGACATTGGCGCGGTCTTCGGCTAAAGAACATGTGTTGAAGAAAATCCTGCAAAAAACCCTTGAAATTTCCACTGAGCTTACCGCTGCGGAAAAAGGCAGTCTGTTTTTGCTCGATTCCAATGGAGCGGTTACCGACAGTATTTTAACCCGCATCGACGCCACGCCTGAACAAAGCGATAGGATTATCGGAACGGTATTTAATAAAGGACTTGCCGGATGGGTGAGACACCATCGTAAGGTGGGATTAATCGTTGATACAAAAAATGATGATCGCTGGTTGGATCTTTCCGACCAACCTTACCTGGTGGGATCAGCATTGGCCGTTCCGATCATTCGTGGTGAGAATTTGATGGGAATCCTTACGCTGCTGCATACGCGATCGGGGCATTTCACAGAAGAAACAGCCGAGCTTATGCTGTTAACTGCACGCCAAATCGGGGGTGCTCTTGAAAATGCCCGGCTTTACAGCAATTTAGATGACGCCTATCAGTCATTGGGGCAGGCCAAGCTTAAAATTGAAGCCTATTCAAAAGCCTTGGACGAGGAAATGGAAAAAGGCAAAAAAATTCAAAAAGATTTTTTGCCCAGTCAAATCCCAAAAATCCGGGGCTGGGAGATCGCCACCTGTTTCCATCCTGCCAGAAAGGTATCCGGCGATTTTTACGATGCGTTTTTATTGCCGGGAAAACTGATTGGACTGGTAATTGCCGATGTTTGTGATAAGGGGGTCGGATCCGCGCTGTTTATGGCTTTGTTTCGCAGCTTAATCCGGGTTTTTTCCGGGCAAATCGATTTGCAGGGATTATCCGTACACGACACCGACAACAGATCGCCAAAATCCTCCGATTATCATTTTTACCGCGCTTTGCACGCAGTTTCCCTCACCAACGACTATATTGCCATAGAGCATGGTGAGAATGCGATGTTTGCGACCCTTTTTTTCGGGGTATTGGATACACAGACGGGAGAGATCAACTATGTCAATGCCGGACACGAGCCGGCAATCATCGTCAATCAGCACGGGATAAAAAAGAAACTTAATGCGACCGGACCGGCGGTGGGAATAATACCCGAGGCGAAATTTCAGGTAAAGCAGGTTCAAATCGAACCCGGAGACACCTTAATCGGATATACGGACGGCGTGACGGAAGCGCTTTCTCCTAAAAAAGTTTTTTTTACCAAGGAACGGTTTTTTACTATTTTAGAAAATCCTGCGCCAACAGCCTCCAAATTAATCGAGCAGATAAAGACCGACTTGTTCAACCATATCGATGACGAGCCGCAGTTTGATGATATTACAATGATCGCGGTATACCGTAAAATCGATTAAAATGATAGGTTCGTTAGTGTGGAAGTTCGCATAATTTAAAATAAGCTTTAAATATCGGCGGTATTATTTAAACAGTCACGCATATTGAGGTAATCAAATGGAGCTAAGTAAAAAGAAAGAAGACGGAATACTCATTGTTTCCGTAAACGGCAGATTGGACGCAGTCTCATCTCCTGATTTTGACAGGGAGCTTGGACAGCTTATGGACGCGGGTGAAACATCACTTGTCTTTGATTTGAATGCGCTTGATTATATCAGCAGCGCAGGATTAAGGAGTTTTTTGATGATTGCCAAAAAACTCAAAATAAAATCCGGAAAAATAGCGCTTACTTCTTTACAGGATATTGTAAAGCAGGTTTTCGAGGTTTCAGGATTTAATCAGGTCCTTCCTGTTTTTGATTCACTTGAGAAAGCGCTTTCAAGCGTGAAATGACCCGTTAAGCAATCCTTTTTGGGGGAAAAATTTCATGCCGAGAACCAGGGTCCCAGCAAAATTGGAAAATCTGGAAAAACTGCAAAAATTTATTGCGGATTTTGCAGGCAACCAGGGGTTCTCTGATAAACGGATAATGGAAATTGAGCTGGCCTGTGAAGAGGCATTGGTAAATATATTTAATTATGCTTATCCGGATGGAAAGCAGGGAGATGTTGAGGTTGACTGTAAAGTCGACCACAAAGGCGATTTCATTATTGAACTGGTTGATGCGGGTCAACCGTTTGATCTGAAGGCACTTCCTGAACCTGATCTTAATGCAGATGTTTCCGAACGCAGGATCGGAGGGCTTGGGAACGTTTTAATTAAAAAATTTGTAGATGAGATCAAATATCAACGGCGCCTAAATCAAAATTTTCTGATATTTAAATTTTATAAGCCGGATTGATTGGACAGGGGGATCTAAAAAAATTGCCTAAACCGAAGTATCTAATGAAAATGTGTATGTAATGAAAAAAATATTGTTATTTTATTTCTATCTTGTTAGTATCTAATAAAACTATCAACTTTTATGGAACGGGGGGGACAAAATGAAAAATTTAATTGCCGAGCATCAGAAAAAATGGGCCGTGTGTGTAGCTAAAGCTTGGGCTGATGAGGACTACAAGAAAAGATTAATATCCGACACGGTCACCGTGTTGAAGGAGGAAGGAATCAACGTTCCAACGGGCATAGATGTTAAAATTGTAGAAAACACCAAAGATCTGATTCACGTGGTGCTTCCTGCGATGCCTGATTCTGAAGAAGGGGCGATTGAAAATGTGGAAGAACGGCTGGCCGCTATGTCCTCCTGTTTGTGTCTCTGTGTGCTGGGCTCAGCTCAAGCATTTGGAGATGCCGTTAATATGCTATTCAATCGATAAATAACATTGCACTATCTTCAGGATATTTAGCTCATACCTGTCAGCTCATCGATTCATACCCCTGCTGAGGGAATTAAATTCGCATGACGACGATTCCTGTTGCGGGGGTAATTTTTTTCAAATGGTTGGGAGTATTCGGTAGAGGCGTTTAAATTTTAAATGATTGAATTTCCTCGCTTCAAGCAATCGTATCATCCCGTTGTCATCGATCAGCATGAAAGCGCCGTTCTTTCTGAAATCTCTCAATATATTCTGCATGGACGGATATACTCTTTTCTTCTTCCCCTTGTGAACGGAAAATATAGTGTTCATGAAATTGCAGATCAACTCTCCGATAAGTATAGCGCGCCCGAGGTCTACTTTCACCTTCTTCAGTTGGAAAAAAAAGGTTTTTTAGAAGACGGTCAAGCGCAGGGGTTGCCCCCCTCAGAGGTCTTTTTGCATGCAATATGCGATCCGCCATCCGAAACCGGTAAGGGAGCTTTGCCTGTTTATCTGACATCAGTGGGGGATTGGCCCACCGAACAAATCAGGGAACGATTTACCGGCCCGAACTTCAAATTTCTCAATTTAAATGAATTTTATTCTGCCTCTATTGACCCAGGGGCATTGTATGTCGTTATCACCCCTGATTATTTTGAAAAAGAGCTGATTCAAATCAATCGCAAAGTGCTATCAGAAAAGATGAGCTGGTTGATTTTCAAACCGATGGGGTTAATCCCATGGATAGGTCCATTATTTGAACACGATGAAGGGGGTTGTCTTGAATGCCTGCTGCATCGCCTGCGCGGTCACCGAATAATTGAGTACTATCACTTTAAAAAAAATAACCCCGACAATTCCTCCGTGCTTTCAACCGGCTATACGCCATTTTCTTTGAATATTGCCTGTGGATTCTTAAGGCTTGAACTTGCTAAAATACACCGCCAGTGTTCCAATACTTTAAAAAATAAGGTGTTAACTTTAGATCTGAAAAAATTAGAAATAACGCACCATCGGCTTATAGGCCGGCCGCAGTGCCCGGTTTGCGGTAAATCCACATCCTATTCCGAGAAAGATTTTCATGCTGCAAAGCCATTGAACTTTATGTCCAGAGCGAAATCCGGGTACCGATATAGCGGTGAACGCATTATTCAGGCAGAGGCGACGTGCCGGAATCTGGCGGATTATGTCAGCCCGATAACCGGAACAATCGGTTTCCTGCGTCGCATGACGGATATCCCGGATTTTTTCGGTTACTATTACACATCGACCTGGCCGACTCTGGGCAGTCTTTTAGGCTGGTTTCACAAGGCCCGCATCAGCCCCACCGGTATGAGCACAGGCAAGGGAACCACTGACGCGCAAGCCAGGGCCAGTGCCATGGGAGAGGCGATTGAACGATATTGCTCACAATATGAAGGTTGCGAACCCAAAATCCAGGCGACATATCAAGCCATTCAAGACCGGGCCGTTGATCCTGATTCCTTGATCTCATATAGCCAAAAACAATATCAGAATCGCGAGATATGGCGGAAAAAAGCGGAAACCTCATATGTTCCCGAGCCTTTTGAAAAAAACGCAGAAATTGACTGGACGCCTGCCTGGTCCCTGACACGAAAACACTGGCGGCTGATTCCCAGCGCGTATGTGTATTACAGCTACCCGGCGGATCGCGGGGGTCTGTTTTTCAATGGGGACAGCAACGGCGTGGCTGCCGGTAACTGTCTGGAGGAAACCCTGCTTCAGGCTTTTTTCGAACTCGTGGAACGCGATGCGGTCGGAATCTGGTGGTATAACCAAATTCAGCGCCCTGAATTAGACTTGAGTTCATTTGAAATCAGCTATGTCGATCAGCTCCGGAACGGACTGTCAGATAACGGCTATCATCTTTACTGCCTTGACCTGACCACCGATCTTGGCATTCCTGTTGTCGCGGCAGTCGCGATTCACGCCACAGACCCGGAACAAGACCCGTTAATCGGGTTGGGTGCCCATCTGGACGTACAAATCGCACTGATTCGGTCGTTGTCTGAATTGGGTCAATCCTGGAACCTGCGTTCCACCTTTCAGGTCAATACGTATTTTCAGAAAATCTGCGGCCGCCTGTTTTCCGATATGGCATACATCCATCCGGATTCCGCTGCGCGTCTCAGGTCCAGGAACGAATTTACCAGCCCGGCAACCGGCGATTTTCTGGAAGATATTGAGTACTGTGTTGACCTCATAAAAAAAAATAATATGGAAATGTTCGCAGTGGATCTGACACGGCCTGATGTGGACCTGCGTGTGGTTCGGGTGATTGTACCGGGCCTGGTCCATTTTTGGCCGAGGTTTGCCCCCCATCGGCTTTTCCAGGTGCCGGTTAAAATGGGCTG
>CAYSMV010000328.1:0-1631 GCA_964432245.1 uncultured Desulfobacterales bacterium | reverse complement strand
GAAGGCTGATGACTAAACTCCATCGGGTCATTTGTCTGGTGCTTGTTATGTTGTTTGCAAGCCCAGGCGTAGCGTCGCAGGCGGAGATGCTGGTCGAGATAAAAGAGCAGTTTCCGGACGTTGAATATATTTCAACTACCATGGCCACGAGCAACCGTCCCATGCAGGCCATCAACGCCCGGCTGGGGTTCAAGTCCCGGAAAAGCAGTCATATGTATCAATGGGGCCTGCCGGATCTCAGACACCAGGTCAATGAACGGCTCCGGAAACCATTGAGGAAACGGGAAACGGTATTGGGGAACGGCCTGAGTTTATAATTGCCCTTAGGCCGCTTCCTGCATGGCCGGCACCCTGCATCCACGGTAAACCCGGCTCGTAAAATATCCAAGTAAAGATCAACCGAACAACGCCGGAAATCGGGTTATTCGGTTTTTATAACTTCGATCGGGTATTTTGCCTGTAAATCATAGAGGTCCGGCCGTCGGTCGTGCAACGGTCGGACGGTGGCGACATGGCGTTGTTCAGCAAGTGCCGATAAAGTCAACTCGGAAACGACCGCTGCCTCGGTGTTGGGATCGGCCTCTCCTTCAATTCCTTTTTCGGGAAAGGAAAAATCGCTGGGTGACAGGATGGCTGACTGGCTGTAATGCATGAACGAACCGATGGTCGTGTGCATGTTGCCGATACTCCCGGCCATTATGACATAAATAAAGTTTTCCACGGCCCGGGCCTGGGCGCAATGGCGGACGCGATAATAAGCCTTCTTTTCTTCGGTGTAGAAAGGAACCGCGATCACTTCGGCGCCTGCCAGCGTCAGCAGCCGCGGCACTTCAGGGAATTCGATATCATAGCAAATCTGGATAGCGATTCGCGCCAGGGGGGTTTGAAACAGACGAATGCCCGTGCCGGGCTGTATGTCGCCTTCCGATCGTTCGCCGGGAGTTATATGCAGCTTGTCCTGGGTATATACATAGCCCGTGGGCGTAAACAAATGGCCTGTGTTGTAAAACAATCCTTCCCGTAAAACAGGTGTGGAGCCGCCGATGATATAGATGCCGTACTGCGTCGCAAATTGCTTGAACATTTCGACGTAACGGTCCGACATGCCGGCCAGTTGGGCGATCATTTCCCGCATGGTGCTCCCCTGCAGGCAGCTGATCATCTGGTAGGTAAAGTATTCGGGCAGAACAAGAAAGTGGCAGTGATAAGAATCGGCAAAACTGACAAAGAACTCGACGCTTTCTTCCATTTCAGACCAGGAGCGGATCGGCCGCATGGCGTACTGGGCAGCGCACATGCGGATCCTTCTGGCCGGTCGTTTCTTTACCAGGGGAGAAGTGATCCGTTTTTTAATAATATTAAAATCCGGATTGGGCATTTCCAGAAAAGTGGAGTAATTGAGACTTGACAGGTCCTCAGTGATATCGAGCTGAACCTTTTTTACGACATAGCCCGCTTTAAGGTGAGCATTTAAGGCGGGATCCGTAAGCTCGCCGTTAATTACTTTGCGGACATACTGTTCGGCCGTCATTTTCCCGGCGTGGTCTTTATAGCCGGGTATACGGCCATAAGCGATCATGCGTTTGAGATTGTATCGCCGCAACAACCCTTTTCGCCGTTTATAAAGCAGG
>CAYSMV010000327.1:0-2247 GCA_964432245.1 uncultured Desulfobacterales bacterium | reverse complement strand
ATTTTTCTGGATCTGAGCTGATCCGCCATGTCGGCCGCCTCGATGGCGTCGATGGGCGCCATCCTGAAAACAGTATCCCTCAATATTTCCGTCATGATGCCGCCCAGCCCCAGCATGACACAGGGGCCGAATTGCGCATCCCGGTTCATGCCGACAACCAGTTCACGGTTGCCGCTGATCATTTCCTGAACGAGGATATCAGCCGTTTTCCCTTTCAGGCGACCGGTCAGCTTGTCATAAGCGTCCAGCAGCGCGGCTTCATCCGCAAGCCCCACCAGGACCAGCCCGCTCTCACTCTTATGCATCACGTCGGGAGAACAGGCCTTCAACACAAGGGGATATCCGATCTCGCCGGCGGCCGCGACAGCGCTCTCCGGGCTGCTGACCGGCTTCTCCCTGGTGATCGGTATGCCATAAGCCTGGAGCACCAGTTTTGACTCGTATTCAGACAAGGCCCGCTGTCCTCTGCCGACCGCCTCTGCGATAATTTTATCCGCTTCCATTTTCCCGCCTTATTTTAATGACAATACAATTTTATTAAAAAACTGAATCTCAAAAATCACGACGCAGGCGTAAATTTTTTTCTACAACCGAAAAAAACCCATGTCAAGCGACAAAAATATATCCGGCATCAAACAGGAAACCGGCACACCCGCCGGGATAACGTTTTAAGGGTATCTCAGAATCTGCCTGTGCCCACTCCCGTTTGACAAAATTATTGACAAACCGCTCTCTTAACCAGTAGGTTCTTTTCTTGTCTTGAAAAACCGATCCGGAACGTCCTGGATCCCTGATGCAAGAAGCTGGATACGTCCTGCTGATACACCGACCGCGGCAGCCTCCCGCTTCAATCGTGTCGGCTTTTGAGATCGAAAGGATAAAGATGAAAAAACCTCAATTTTTAAAAAATCTGACCCCTCTCATAATCATTGTGGCGCTTTGCGCGCTTTGCGTTACCGGTCAACCCGCTTTTGCGGCACAAGATGAATCCGGCGGCGGTTGGCGGCCCGTCTACGATGCCGTTATGCTGTGCGTAAACTTCGCTATTCTTGTGTTTATTCTGATCAAATTATTAAAAAATCCCCTGAAAGAATTTTTTAAAACCCGCAGGGAAACAATTGCCGACGAGATAGGCCAGCTGGAGCAGGAAAAAAAGAAAACCGAAGCCTCGCTGGCGGAGGTGGAGAAATTGGTTGCCGCCGGAGACGCCCACATCCGGACAATTAAGAAGAAACTCGAGGAAGAGGGCGAGCGGATTAAAGAGAAAATCATCGAAAACTCCCGACAGGAAAGTGAATACATGCTGACGGCCGCGAGAAAAAAATTGAACAATCAGTTTCTTGAGGCCAGAAAAAAGTTCCAGGCCGAACTGGTCGAGATGGCCATGTCCCTCGCCTCTGAAAAAATGGTTAGCCAAATCGACAAAAATGACCACGAAAAGCTGGTGAATCAATTTTTGTATGATCTGGAAGAGACGCGATGACACTTGAGATTATCCGCGGCGCCCTGGCGTGGAGCATTATTATCAACTACGGAATAATCCTGGTCTGGTTTATGGTTTTCACCCTGGCCCATGACTGGCTGTACCGGTTTCACGGAAAATGGTTCAGCCTATCCGTCAACAGTTTCGATGCCCTTCACTATGGCGCCATGGCCATATTTAAAACCGGCATACTGCTATTCAACCTTACGCCCTGGCTGGCGCTCTGTATTGTTTCCCGATAAAATTTCCTGATTCCCAGGCGTAACTAACCATAAACAAATAAGAATCCCCCTGTTTTGAACAAAAACAGGGGGATTTAAAACAAACAACGGCGCCAAGATCTATTCCGGAGTCTTATCCAGTTCGGCGATGCGCTGATTGATCTGATCCAGCGTGTTTTTTATGGCCGTTGCCTGGGCTTTGAGCATATTCAGCTCATTCTCCTGCGAATAGGGATAAGCCGGCGGATACGCCGGCCACGCGCCGCCGGCCCCGAATCCCCGGCGCATGCCGCGGCCATAAGCCATGCCACGACCATATCCACCATAACCGGCCGGATATCCCGCGGCAGCCGCTGCGGGATTGCAGAATCCCCGCGCGCCGCCCGTCATCGGCCCCATACCCTGAGGCCCTGTTCCATCATAACCAGGCATCATATCACCTCTTTCCTTTTTCCTTATGTTTATATTTACCGGCCGCGTCAACACGGCGCGGGATCATGATTGCCCGCGTCCGCCTCCACGGCCGCCCTGATCGTTACCAGC
>CAYSMV010000326.1:0-3137 GCA_964432245.1 uncultured Desulfobacterales bacterium | reverse complement strand
TCAATTTTTCCAGGCCTTGGGCCAGGCAGATGTCATAAGCGCCGGAAGCCACCGCGTAACAGGCCCCGCGGAAAGCCTCGGTGCCGGTGGCGCAGTAGTTTTCCACCCGCGTAACCGGCAGTTTGGGCAGCCGCAAAGTAGTCGAGAGCGGCATAGCCGTTTTGCCAACATTGACCTCTTCCAGGCAGCTGCCGAACCAGGCGGCTTCGATATCTTTTTGCTCTATACCGGAATCGGCCAGGCACTCTTCATACGCCTCCACGATCAGGTCTTCGCCGTTGGCATCCCAGCGTTCTCCGAACTTGGTGCATCCCATACCTATAATCGCTACTTTATCTTTAATACCCGTAGCCATGTTCACCCTCCTTTATTTTAAGGAAAACAGCTTTTCAAGAAGCTGAGATTTCATGACATCGCCCTCAATGACCAGATCGCCGGATGAAAAGGCCTTCATGGGATTGAGCTGGCCCGTCACCATCTTGACAAAATTATCATCGGCCATCTTAATCGTGCAGGTCGCTTTTTTGGCTTTGCCCTGCGCGACCTTGCAGGTCTGGTCCTTGACCGTGACATGCCAGTCGCCGCCGGTCGGTCCGGAAATGCAGTACTGAAAGACGACATCCACTCCGGCCGCGGCATCCGCCTTAAAAACGCCCGGCATCATGTCAAAAACCGCCTTGGGAGTAACGTCTCCCCCGCCGCCTGAGGGTTGCGCGTCGGCGGCGGCACCGGATGGCTGGGGTCCCGTCAGCAGATCCATCATGGCGGAATTAAGATCGGACAACTCCTTGGCCCCTTCCATATTGTTGATGGCATCCCAGTTTTTATGAATATCCTCCGGCGTGGGCAGATTGTCTTTATCCCCGATCTGAATGGTGTTGCCGGTCATGATCGCCGCCCGGTTGAAGTATCCCATGCCGGCATTGAATATGTTGCCCGTTGTTTCGCATGACTCGCTGGCAAGATAAGTAACCAGCGGCACGATAAACTCGGGCTTCATTTTCTCGAAAATTTCCGGCGGCATGACGTCTTCGGTCAACCGGGAAGCGGCCAGCGGCGCGATGGTATTGATCTTGATGTTATATTTTCCCCCTTCCAGTTTGAGGGTGTTCATGAAACCAACCAGGCCCATCTTGGCCGAGGAATAGTTGGTCTGACCGAAATTGCCGTACAGGCCGGCCCCGGAAGTGGTCATGATAATCCGGCCGTAACCCTTCTCCTTCATGACGGCAAAAGCCGGCCGGGTCACGTTATAGGCGCCTCTGAGATGAACGGCCACCACCGCGTCCCAGTTTTCCGGTTCCATCTTGACAAAGCTCTTGTCCCTGAGAATCCCGGCGTTGTTCACCACGATATCAACGGTGCCGAAAGCCTTGACCGCGGCCTTGATGATCTTTTCGCCGCCTTCAGGCGTGGCCACATTATCAAAATTGGCGATGGCCTCGCCGCCCAGGTCCTTGATCTCCTTGACGACCGCGTCGGCCGGAGACTTGGACCCTTTGCCGGAACCGTCACGGGCGCCGCCCAGGTCGTTGACCACAACCTTGGCACCGCGTCTGGCGAACTCCAGGGCGTACTGGCGCCCCAGGCCGCCGCCGGCGCCGGTAATCACCGCCACCCGGCCGGCCAGACTGACCTTGTCCTGTTCCGCTATCGCGCCGGCAACAGGCTTGGCTTTCCAGAAATAGGAGGAAAATTTCCGTTCCGGATCAACCACCCGGCGACGAAAGACCATTTCCACCGGCAGACCGACCTTGACCTCGTCAAGAACGCAGTCCGTAAAATCGGCCATCATCCGGCCGCCGTTGACGAACTGAACCATTCCGTAAATATTGGGCGGATCCACGCTGACCGAGAGCATATCGCCGGTAAAGGATTTAACCACGGCCGGCTGGTCGGCAAACTCATAGTCGTCCTGGCTGTGCCTGGCCACGCAATTGGGATTGACGCAGACGTTGGCTTTGGGAAACTGCGGCGTGCCGCATTCCCGGCATTTGCCGCCCACCAGGCCGAGCACCATTTTCCGGTTGCGGTACAGAGACGTCAGGGCGGTCTGCAACGGCGCTTCGGCGCGGATGCCCATATCCGGCTCGATCAATTGCCGGAAAACCAGAAATTTGGCGTAGTTGTCGATGGTCAGCTTTTTCTCCAGCGCGCCCCTGGCGCCGTCCCGGTCGGACGGCTTGGTTATGTTCTTGGTTGTTCTGAAGCAGAGCGCGTCGCATCCCTGGCCGAAACCGGCCACGACAATCGTCTCATCCGGCTTGGCGTCATCAAGGGCCGCGGCCAGCAGCAGCAGCGCGTGCGCCGCGCCGGTATCGCCGCAGACTTCATGCATGGAATCGGTGACTTTTGAGCCGTCAATGCCGCACAGCTTGGCGATTTTTTTCCGGTCTTTGGAGAAGAAGCAGGGAAAAACGAATTTATCCACTTCTTTGCCGGTCATGCCGATTTTCTTAAACAATCCGGTCACCGCCTCGGGGATGATCTTGGAAAAGCCTTCATCCCTGACCCAGCGTTCCTCCCAGAAATAATCAAACCGCCGGCCCTTGCCCTTGTAATGATCCACGAAATCCCGGGTCAGCGAAAATGATCCCTTGAATTCCGCGATAACATCCTTGCTGCCAATGGTGACGCCGGCGGCGCCGTCTCCATACCACATCTCATAAAAATAGGCGGGTTTGGTTTCCCTGGCATCGGTCGCCACCACCAGAACATTATTCTTCTCCTTGCTTTTTACCGACTCAACGGCATGAATCAGCGCCGACGTCCCGGCCCGCAAAGAGGAAGTAAAATCCGCGGTCGCGATGTTCTCGCTCAAATTCAATGCCGTGGACGTGATGCCCGCGTTCTGCCGGTCGATAAACGGCAGGCTGGTCGAGGCCAGGTACAGGCCGTCGATCTGTGTCTTATCGTATCCTTTTAAACAGTCCCGCGCCGCGGCTACCGCCATGGTAATGCTGTCTTCATCCCAGTTGCACATGGAGCGTTCTCCCTGGGCGACCATCATGATCGCCGGAGCGAACCAGCCCATGCTCTGAAAAATAGCACTGCGGCTCAGCCGGTAACGCGGAATAAACGCGCCATAAGAAGTAATACCGATCATTTTATATGTCTCCTTTTAAATTTCCGGTTAA
>CAYSMV010000325.1:0-4413 GCA_964432245.1 uncultured Desulfobacterales bacterium | reverse complement strand
CCTGGGCAAGATCATCGGCGGCGGCATGCCGGTGGGGGCCTACGGGGCGAGCCGGGAGATTATGCAACACGTCGCGCCCGAAGGAAATATCTACCAGGCCGGAACGCTGTCCGGCAATCCGGTAGCCATGGCGGCCGGCATCGCTACGCTGAATCTTTTGCGCAAACCGGGCGTGTACGAGGCGCTGGAACAGGCCGCGGAAAAGCTGACCACGGGCTTTAAACGTGTGGCTGCCGAGGCGGGGGTTCCGGTTCAGGCCAATTCAGCCGGCGCCATGATGGGGCTTTTTTTTACGAATCAGCCGGTGATTGATTTTGAAAGCGCCAGAAAGAGCAATCTGGAAATGTTCGCCGCTTATTATCGGGGCATGCTGGAACGCGGAGTATTTCTGGCGCCGTCCCAGTTTGAGGCGATCTTCGTCTCCACGGCCCATACCGTTGCGCATATTGATCAAACCCTGGCAGCCGCCAAAGAGGTCATGACCAGTTTTTAATCCCAACTTAACCACATAACCACTTAATCACATAAACACTTAATCACTTAACCACCGCTTTTTTCAGCAACCAGCACTTCGACCGGCAGAACTCTTGAAGGCCCGGGATAAATTTTTACCTCTTCCATTCCGGCCGGTTTCAGAAACTCCATCCACACGGCAGCCGAAACGTTTTTCCAGTAGCCCTTGTCATGCAGTTTTTCCGCCATTTTTGCCCAGCGGATCTGCCAGGGGATGAAATCCACCGCCACCAGCCAGCCCAGCGGCGTCGTCAGCATCAGGTGCAGCTTGCCGAGATGGCTGCGGGCTTTGCGGAAACTGATTTTGTCGGTCATGGTGGCAGCGATTAAATGACCTCCGGGCTTGACGCAGCGGGCGATTTCCCGCAGGATCAGGGGCTGTTCATCAATGGTGGAATAATTTCCGGTCAGGGAAAAAACGATAATATCCTGCGTGCCCGTGGCCAGTGGAGCGGCCAGCCGGAAGTCCCATTTCCGGATGGATATCATTTCCTGACTCAGCGCGCCGGTTGAGATCAGAGAAGAAACAGTGTGTTTTAAGGCGGCCAGGTTGCTGTCGTCGAATTCGGTCACCATTATTTTCGCTTCAGGCTTGGCCAGACGAAGAAACTTTTTGTCGATTTCCTTGTGCGTTCCCCTGATTTTTTCCGGGGCCGTGGACGCAAAGACGCCGGCCGCCAGACCGACCTTGATCAGATCCCGCCCGGTGCCGGCCGAAAGGATGCTGATGATCGGCGCCGGCCCGGGCGCGACCAGTTTCAGCGCTTTTTCGATATTTCCCCAGAAGCCGCCGCGTTTTCTGCCTTCATACCATTCATAACGGAACAGTTCCTGATACATGGGGCTTTTTTTGTCTTTGCGCCTTTTGGTGGACAGATAGGTTTGCCAGGTATGGGATTCCATCTGGAGGGCTTCCGGAGACTGCGGCGGGCAGACGGGAAAGCAGGCGGCATTTTCGTTATAGGCCGCCTCCGGGATAAAACCGTTTTTGTCGGCCAGGGCTTCTATTTCCTGCCATGATTTTGTCATAACCGGTACCGGAGGAGTTTTTTAATGAGCATCCGCACGAGCCCGTTTTTTTATGCTTAAATCGTATATTATCATGATGTCGCGAAAGATCAACTGATTCAGTTTCAGATCGCTATCCAGGAAAGATTTTTGATAAAGCTACCGGATTTTTGCGGGTTTGTTTTATTCCGGACAGGTCAGGCGTGTCGGGGAAAAAAAATTTTGAAAAAAATCTTGACAGGCATTGGTGAGGGGGGTAATAATTTCTCCATCAAGCGATGGAAACAAAGGTTTGGATACATCGTATGGAAGCATTTGTTGTGATTTTCACTTCGGACCTGTCCTTCAGCGTTCATTATAATGATTCTCGGAGATAGCGGATATGCCGACGACTCTTGAAAAAGCATTGTTAAACCCCGATTCAATGAAAGCCCGGATTTTTTCTTCGGCGCAGAAACTGTTTGCCGAATACGGATACGACGGCACGACGACCCGGATGATCGCCAAGGACGTGGGGATCGATATTTCAACGCTTTATTACCACTGGGGAGAAAAAAAAGAACTCTACCAGGCAGTGCTTGAGAATTTCAACAATGAAATCGGCGACAAACTAAAAGAGATCGAGGCCATTGTTCATGGTAAATCGTTGAATACCCGGCTGGAGGTCGCCATTGAGGAGATGTGTGATTATCTTTTTGCCAATATCGATATTACCCGATTGATTCTGTTCAGCTCTTTTATCCGTTCCAGGGACACCGATGACCTGGGTGTCGCCATCTCGGAATATATTTCCAATATCGCCGTATCCATGGGTTTGGCCATGGATAAAACCAGTATTACGCCTACCGCCAAGGCCAGGGTCATGGCGGTCGTTTTATCGTTGTTCAGTTTTACGTCCGGTGAAAAGTTTCTGCGCCCCGTTCTCGGCGTTGAGCAGGAGAAATATGTAGACATCATCAAGGAGACCCTGAAGTTTATTCTTATCCCCGCATTTACTCAGGAGAGGCAGAAAAAACAGCAGTAAAAGCGGTAGGCGCGCGGATGGGGCGGCGTTCCTTAAAGAGTATGGTCAACGGTCGTGATTACATAAGGAATCAATCATCATAATAACCGGCATTAAGGGGGTGAATTTTTTTTAAAAGCTCACTCAGGCTGACATGGCGCTTTTTGTTTCAGGGATAAAAAAGCGGGTTTTCCGTCAGCGACCGTGAGCGGCGGCGTAGCGCGGAGGGTTAAGGCAACAATCATAATGATAGAAGGAGGTAAGTCATGGCGTTAAAGCTGGATGCCGTTGGGAAAAAGCTGGATCCGGTAACCAGGGATTACACCTGGAAAGACACGGTGCTTTATGCACTGGGCGTCGGAGCGGGCTTTTCAAATCTTGAATATTGCTATGAGAAGAATTTGAAGGTCCTTCCCAGTTTTTCTATTGCGGCGATTTTTGATTTTTTGACCCAGGTGGCGATCAAAACCGAGTTCAATCTGGCCGGACTGCTCCATGGCGAGCAGGAGCTGATATTCCATAATCCCATTCCCAGAGAAGGCTCATTAAAAACCGAGGGTATGATTTCGCACGTTTATGATAAGGGCGACAAGGGCGCCGTTATTATAGCTGAAAGCGATACCTGGCATTCCAACGGTCAGAAGCTGTTTACCAGTATCATTACCCTGCTGGCCCGGTTTGACGGCGGTTTTGGCGGAAAAGACGCGCCCAAGAACCCGGTCGTTATTCCCGACCGGAAGCCCGACAGGGAGGTCGAGGATCAACCCGGCCCGAATCAGCCGTTGCTGTACAGGTTGTCCGGAGACATCAATCCGCTGCACGTGGACGCTGATTTTGCTAAAATGGCCGGTTTCAAACAGCCCATCATGCACGGCCTGTGCACGCATGGTTTTGCCTGCCGGATGCTGATCGACACGCTGATTCCGGGAGAGCCGGAAAAAGCCCGGCGCATGGCCTGCCGGTTCTCCCGTCCGCTGATGCCCGGTGATCCGATCAAACTGCAAATCTGGAAAGAAAAAGAAGGGTTGGTTTACTGGCGGGTGATCAATCCCAAGACCGGCGATACCGTCATTGACCTGGGCGTTTTCGAATACGGCGAAATTCCCAAGGATGAAATCCGGTTTGACGACCGGGTGGCGATTATTACCGGCGCCGGCGGCGGGCTTGGCCGGACATACGCCCTGGAGCTGGCCAGACGCGGCGCCAAGGTCGTGGTCAATGACCTGGGCGGCGCCCGGGACGGCTCCGGCAAGGGATCGGCATCGGCCGCGGACAAGGTCGTTGAAGAGATCAAGAAAGCCGGCGGCGAAGCGGTCGCCAACTATGACAACGTGGCCACGCCCGAAGGGGGTGAGAAGATCGTCAAGTCCGCCGTGGACGCTTTCGGCACGGTGGATATCGTTATCAATAATGCCGGTATTCTCAGGGACAAGAGTTTTCTGAAGATGGAGCCGGAGAACTGGGACGCGGTCATCGCCGTTCATTTGAGAGGCGCCTACAACGTCACGCGTCCGGCCTTTGCCGTCATGAAGGAAAAGGGCTACGGCCGCATCGTCATGACGACTTCCGCGGCCGGATTGTACGGCAATTTCGGCCAGACCAATTATTCCTCGGCCAAGATGGCCCTGGTCGGCTTCATGAACACCCTGAAACTGGAAGGGTAAAAATACAATATCAAGGTCAATACCATCGCGCCGATCGCGGCTTCCCGCCTGACCGAAGACATCATGCCGCCGGACATCTTCGCCAAGATGGATCCGGAATACGTCAGCGCCATGACGGTTTATCTGTGCAGCGAGCGCTGTTCGGTTTCCGGTAATATTTACAATGTCGGCATGGGCTTCTTCAACCGGGCGGCCCTGGTTACCGGGCCCGGCGCGGTTCTGTCC